>JAPXSS010000004.1:0-72392 GCA_033812955.1 Syntrophobacteraceae bacterium
CGTGCCCATCTCGATCTGCTACGATCGGATCCCCGAGGAGGAAGCCTACCTGACCGAGCTCAGCGGTGAAGCCAAAGTGCAGGAGAATATCGGCCAGTTGGTACGTGCCAGGCGCTTTCTCAAGAAGCGCTATGGGCGGGTTTATGTTCAGTTTGCCGAACCGCTCTCCCTCCAGCAATATCGGCGGCGCTTCGGCGGCGATTTTTCGGAATTGTGCCCCAAGGACCGACATGTGCTCTACCGGGATTTTGCCTATCGGATCATCAACAGCATCAACCAGACCTCGCTGGTCACCCCCCAGGCCCTTGCCGCTTCAGCCCTGCTGGCATCATCCCGCCGGGGGGTTTCGGTGGGGGAATTTCAGGACATTTGCCGAATCTATTACGACTTTCTGGAGGCTACCGGCGCCAGGATGTCCAAGACGCTACGCAGCTTTGACACCCTGATCGATGACACGCTCAAGGATTTCGAACGCAGCAAATTGATCGGCAAACTCAAGGACGAAGACGATGACCTCGAGGAAGAGGTCTTCACCGTTGAAGACAACAAGCGGCTGGCCTTGGAGTATTACAAAAACAACATCATTCACTTCTTCATTGCCGCAGCCTATGTGTCCTCATCCATCCTCGGGCAGGAGACGTTCCGGTTCAGCCGCGCCCGGCTGCTGGAAGATGTCGCTTTCATGAAGGACTTTTTCAAGTTTGAATTCGTTTATGATAACGAAATCCGGAACGAAGATCTGGTGGACCGGACCATCGAGACTTTCGAGCAGCTGGGCTGGGTCCATCGCGTGAACGGCCATGACCAGCCCTATATTCTTGCCCACAAGGGACTGCGCGCCGCCTACGCGTTTCAGGGGTTGCTGCGGAACTACTTCGAGGGCTACTGGCTGGTGTTGAGAGCCGTCCGCTATCTCCAAAAAAAGGTGTATAACGAAAAGGACTTCCTCAAAAAGGTAGCGAGTCTTGGCCAGAAGGCCCTCAAACTGGAGTTGATCGAACGTCCTGAGGCCATATCCAATATCATGTTCGCCAATGCTGTCAAATACTACCTGGAAAAGGGCATTATCGAAAAACAGACAGAAGATGAAAAGGGCAAGGAAAGGGATCAGGAATTCTTCAAGGAGGCCGGCAACCGGCTTTTGATCCAGCACTACAGCCGGCAAATCAGCCTCTTCCTGCGCTCGTCCCACTTTGCCCTGCAGTAGCCGGGCGGCAGACCGGGAAGGACTGCCTTGATAGTTCCCGATAGAGCGGAACAAACGTTGATTTCAAATTGCAGGAGGGGTTCAGATGGAAATCAGAGTGCAACCGGTTGATCCTGCCAGGCGACACCCCAAGCCGACGGATGAGACGAAGCTGGTTTTTGGTAGAGTGTTCAGTGATCATATGTTCATGATGGACTGGCATGCCGACAGGGGCTGGCAGGATGCCCGGATCGTCCCGTACGAGGCTCTGCAGCTCGACCCTGCGGCCATGGTGCTTCATTATGGACAGGGCATCTTCGAAGGGCTCAAGGCTTATCGGTGGCAGGACGGCAGCATCCACATGTTCCGCCCGGAGAAGAACTGGGAGCGATTCAACCGTTCGGCGCGCCGGATGTGCATGCCGGAAATCGACACAGCCTTCCAATTCCAGCTGATCGGCAGGCTGTTGGGAATTGATGAAGAATGGATTCCCCATCATGTCGGTTCGTCCCTCTACATTCGTCCCACGATGATTGCCAGTGAGGCCCATCTGGGGGTCCGTCCCGCCAGCGAGTACCTCTATTACGTCATTACCGGACCGGTCGCCGCCTATTATGCAGAGGGTTTCGACCCGGTCAAAATCTATGTGTCGAATGAATTCGTCCGTACCGTGCGGGGCGGCGTGGGGGAAGCGAAAACCATGGCCAATTATGCGTCGAGCCTGTTTGCCGCCGAATATGCCAAAAAGCAGGGCCTCACCCAGGTACTCTGGCTTGATGCCGTGGAGCGGCGCTTCATCGAAGAAGTGGGGACCATGAACATCTTTTTCCGCATCGAAGATGAATTGGTTACACCGGCCCTCTCCGGATCGATCCTGCCGGGGGTGACTCGGGATTCAGTCATCCAACTGGCACGGCATTGGGGGATTGCCGTGTCGGAACGTCCCATTGCAGTCGACGAAGTGATTACCGCAATCAAGTCGGGCGCCATGAAGGAAGTCTTCGGAACCGGTACGGCCGCGGTGGTGTCACCGGTCGGAGACATCTACTTCAAGGGTGAATCGTTCCGGGTTCAGGATGGCGGGGTCGGGGAATGGTCACAAAGATTCTACGACGAGATCGTCGGCATCCAGTATGGTGAAAGAGAGGATAAGTTCGGGTGGGTCTACCACGTCAAGCTATGATTTGATGGCAGCCTCTCCAGGTCCCGCTCTGTTATTCTCCCTCCGACAGAGCGGGATTTTTCCTGCCCGCCGGGCAACAACAGCCGCGAGACGGGGATCGGCTCGACTCATTGAGCTCTTGCCAGCAGATACTCGTTGAGCGAGGCTTCCCAAAACTGCATGAATTCAGCAAAATAGCTGTCCGTATAGTTCTCCACGAACTCCCTGCCAGCCTCACTCAAGGCCGTGTAGGAATAGGTGACCTCGGCCTCGGTTTCCCCCTGTTGGTTTTCGGAAAGCGAAATGTTGATCTTTGCCACCGTGGTCCAGGGAGTCACCTTGATGATCTCGAGTGCAAACTGCGACCAATCGCGCCGGGTGATCACCCACACCGCATTCGGTTCGCCCTCACCGGTCAGGAAAACGCATTCCGGTTCCGCCAACCCGGACTGAGAATAGACGACAAGTGGTTCCCAGCCTTCTACCCATTCCATTTCCCGGACCGGGCACAACAGAGCGAAAACCTCCTCAGGACGGGCCTGAATCTTCTGCACATAGCTTCTGACCACTCGGTACGGTGTCAAAACCTTCATCTATCAATCCTCCGACAGGAGTCCACGTCATTCATGCGCCAAGCACGGCCAGCAACTCTCAGTAAGGATCGTTGCGGCATTTCACGGAGGAAAGTATACTTAATACATCAAATGGAAAGATAGGGTTATTGCGCGTCATTGGATGCGAGCATAATGGCAGGGGACGAAGCTGCCTCAAGCCAGTAGGTTGAATAGAAGGGGTGAAACGAATCGGGAAATCATGGAGCGTTTGAGAACCTCCTCAAGATGCAGCAACACCCTCCCGGTGCTCTGTTTTTATGGTTTTCCTAGCCGATTCCATTGGCGCTGGGTAAGGCTCCGTGGGCAGGTGAAGATTTCTCCAAGAGGCCCTGACATGCCTTTTGAATGACCGGGAATTCCTCCGGCTGCAGGGTACGGACATCCATGAGATAGCGGTCGGCTTCAATGCGCCCGATAATGGGCGGGTGGTTGGCGCGTAAGCGGGTCTCAATGGTGTGGGCGCTCGTCTCGGAGGAGCTTAGCGCGACGGTCCAGGTCGAGAGGTTCTGGATGGGCAGGGCGCCACCGCCGACCTGGGAGAAGCCGGGTTGGACCTGGACCTGGAGCCGGTCGTGCCCGTCCGCTTCCCGGATGAGTGAGGCCAGTTGCCGGGCCCGCTCTTCGAGGAGAGTCAGGGGCATGGCGATCATGCGAAGCGTTGGGATTTGGGCCACGGCCTCGCGTTCGTCGCGATAGAGACGCAGGGTGGCTTCAAGAGCGGCAAGTGTCATCTTGTCCACGCGGAGCGCTCTGGTGAGCGGGTTTTTCCGGCAGCGGGCGATGATTTCCGGCCTGCCGAGGATGATGCCCGCCTGAGGGCCGCCCAGCAGTTTGTCTCCACTGAAAGTGACCAGGTCGACGCCCGTGCGCAGGACCTCCTGGACCGTAGGTTCGCCCGGCAGGCCAAACCCGGTGAGATCCATGAAACAGCCGCTGCCCAAGTCTTCCATGACCGGCAGCTGGAGCTTCCGGCCGAGCATCACCAGGTCTTCCCCTGAAACCTCAGCGGTGAAGCCGATAATGCGGTAATTGCTGGCATGCACCCGCAGCAGCACCGCCGTTTGATCGGTGACCGCCGCCTCATAGTCGCTCAAGTGCGTCCGGTTCGTGCACCCGACTTCGCGCAGGCTGGCGCCGCTGCTGCGCATCACATCCGGAATCCGAAACGAGCCGCCGATTTCCACCAACTGACCGCGGGAGACGATGACTTCCCGGCCGTTGGCCATGGTGTTCAGGGCGAGCAGCACGGCTGCGGCATTGTTGTTGACGACCAGGGCGGCTTCGGCTCCGGTGAGTTCGCAGAGGATGGCTTCGGCGTGCACATAGCGGGACCCCCGCCAGCCCTGCTCGAGGTCGTACTCGAGATTGTTGTAGTGGCGGCAGATCTGCTGGAGTCGGTCGATCGCGGCCTCGGCGAGGAGAGAGCGTCCGAGATTGGTGTGCACCATGATGCCAGTCGCATTTACAACGGTTTGCAGCGTGTGGGCGCTGATCCTGGCGAGGTGGTTCAAAATCAGCGGCACTAGCTGGGCTGCTTCGAGGGTCACCGCCGGGACCTTCTCGGGATGAGCAAGAAGCTCGGCACGCTTTTCTTCCAGGACCTGCCGGATGCTTGTGAGGACGAGGGTTCGCGGGTGTTGGGCGAGCGTCGCCTGGATGTCAGGCACCTGGAGCATGTGTTCGACGCTGGGAATCTGGCGCAGTCTTTCTTGGAGAGTGGGATGGGTCATGAATGGTTGCTCCTTCTGCAAATCTTTCTTTTGAAAGCCTTCTTGGTTATAGTGTGATTTCTTGTAAAGATGAAATTCTTTTTGCAGGGGAATCGTCACGGACCCAATGAAGTCATCGGTCTATCCTGAGAGGGAGGTTGGAGCCCCGGTAAGGTTCGACGGGGACGTTTTCCTGAAACCGGATGCTGAGGCTGTCCTCACATTTCTGAAGAACTCGCACGAATCAATCCATCTCCACGGGGTCCGGGAATCAGCCCTTTCGTATCTTATTGCCAGAGGCCTGTCACGCCTTCGCCAGGCCATGGTCTTGATTGCCCCGAACGAGCAGGAAGCGGAGCAGCTGTTCGAGACGGTCTCCTTCTTCATGGGCAGGGAGCCTCAGCGACCGGACGCACCGCTGTTGCGCAGGGTCTGGTACTTTCCTTCCCGCGCCACCCGGAAGAGTCAGTCTCTGGGCAAAATGGAGACTACGGCCAGGCGGCTTGAAACCCTCTATGCCATCAGGACGGCAACGTCACCCATAGTGGTAGTGACCTCGGCCCTGGCTCTGCTCGAACGCCTCATGCCCCCCGCGCTGCTGGTCGAGCACGTGGATTACCGGGTCAAGGGAGAGGAACTGGACCTCGACTCCTTCTGTCGGCGGCTCATCGAGCGCGGCTACTATCCGGTCTCGCTGGTCGAGGAATACGGCGACCTCAGCCGACGCGGGGGGGTTCTCGACGTCTATGCGCCCCTCTACCAGTGGCCTCTCCGGCTCGAATTCTTTGGCGACGAGCTGGATTCCGTCCGCCTGTTCCATCCGAGCAGTCAGCGTTCTCTGGGGGTTCTGGAAGATGTGGTCCTGCTCCCCTCCAGTGAGATCATCCTCGACCCCGAAGCCCGTTCCCGAGCCCAGGAGGCGGTCTATGCCGATGTCCGGGACGGGGTGCTCACGCCCGCCGCCGGGAACGTTTGGCTGGAAAGGATCCAGGAAGGTTATCAGGCTGGCTCTTTCGAGTCGGTACTGCCCATATTCTACGAAAAGACGGCAATCCTGTTCGACTATCTCGATCCTCATACCATCCTTTTCTGGTCGGATACCGGCCGCAGTCGCATGGAAATGGCTGAGAGCATCCGGCAGAGGTCCCGGGAGGCTGGCGAGGAGCCGTCGGCCAATGAGTGGCAGCGGCCGGCCGCCGAGCTCCTGGCCGATCCGGACCAAGTGCGGGAAGAGGGCAGACACTTCCAGCAGGTATGGGTGAATGCGCTCAGCGAGCCCTCCGCGTCGTCCTGCACGTTCGATCTGGGAGCTTCCGGGCACGGTGAACTGAACATTGCGGTAAGGTCTCATCAAAACAAGGAAAGGCTGCTGGAGCCTCTGGCCCACCAGTTCCAGCAATGGCAAAGGGAAGGCATCAACTCCTTCCTCGTGTGCCAGCAGAAAGAGCAGGCCAAACGACTGGCCGAGCTGCTGCTCGGCTATGGGCTGGAAGTCTTGTTCAGCGCCTTGCCATTCGGGGAAGAGTCCTTTGCCTCCCCTGCGGTGAAGCTGCTGGTCGGCCCTTCCTTTAAAGGATTTCTCTGGCCTGCGGAAAAGCTCGCCGTGGTTTCGGAAGAGGAAGTTTTCGGGAGACGCTCTCGGCGGCGACTCCGCAAACCGGTTTCGGGCATCTTCCTGAATTCCTTCCAGGACCTTCATGTGGGAGATTTTGTGGTTCACGTCGACCACGGGATCGGGATCTACAAAGAGCTGGTTCATCTGAATGTGCGAAGCATTGAGAATGATTTCCTGCTCCTCGAATACCAGGATGGCGACCGTCTCTATGTTCCCGTGGACAAACTCACCAAAGTCCAGAAATACCTCGGGGTGGAGGGCCACGAGCCGAGGGTCGACAAGCTTGGGGGGAAATCCTGGGAAACCGCCAAGCACAAGGCCCTGGAATCAGCGGAACGGATCGCCCAGGAGCTTCTCAGCCTCTATGCCCAGCGGCAGGTGCATGAAGGGTTTCGGTATTCTCCTCCGGACACCTACTTTCACGAATTCGAAGCGACCTTTGCGCATGAGGAGACTCCCGATCAAGTGCGAGCCATCGAGGATGTGCTCGAAGATATGGCAGCGGGTCGGCCCATGGATCGGTTGATCTGCGGAGATGTCGGCTACGGTAAGACGGAAGTGGCGGTCCGGGCCGCGTTCAAGGCCGTGACCGACGGCAAACAGGTGGCCATGCTGGTACCGACCACGGTTTTGGCAGAACAGCACTATCAGACCTTTGTCGAACGGTTCGACGGGTTTCCCGCGACGGTTGCAGCCCTCAGTCGCTTTAAGAGCCCCGCTCAGCAGAAGCAGGTGCTCAAGGCCCTAGAGCAAGGGGGCCTCGATGTGGTGATCGGTACCCATCGACTGCTGCAAAAGGATGTTAAGTTTCGTGATCTGGGATTAGTCATTGTGGACGAGGAGCACCGGTTTGGGGTCAAGCATAAGGAAAACCTGAAGAAGCTTCGAGTTTCGGTGGACGTCCTCACCTTGACCGCCACTCCGATCCCGCGAACGCTGCACATGGCTCTTTCTGGGATGCGGGATATGAGCGTCATCGAGACGGCGCCGCAGGATCGCCATTCCATCGAGACGTTTCTCTGTAAGTACGACGAATTCACCATTCGCGAAGCCATCTATCGAGAACTGAAACGGGGCGGTCAGGTCTTCTTCGTCCACAATCACGTAATGAGCATCTACCAGATGGCCGCCAAGTTAAGCCAGATGGTCCCGGAAGCGCGTTTCAGCGTGGCCCATGGCCAGATGAAGGAACGGGACCTGGAAAAGGTGATGCTGGATTTCATTCAGCGCCGCGTGGAGGTGCTGGTTTGCACCACCATCATCGAGTCGGGATTGGACATTCCGGCGGCCAACACGATCATCATCAACCGGGCCGACAAGTTCGGCCTCGCTCAGATCTACCAGCTGCGAGGACGGGTGGGACGCTCTAGCGAACAGGCCTATGCCTATCTCCTGGTACCCGGCGAACATCTCATCACGCGCGACGCACAGAAACGGCTGCGGGCCCTGCTCGATTTCAGCGAACTGGGCGCAGGCTTCAAGATCGCCCTCAATGACCTCCAGATTCGGGGAGGCGGGACCATCCTGGGGGCAGCGCAGTCGGGGCACATTGCAGCCGTGGGTTACGAACTCTTCCTGGAACTCCTCGAAAAAACCATGCGCGATCTCAAAGGCGGGGGGGTGGCGGCAGAGACCGTCGAGCCGGAGCTGAACGTTCAGCTCTCGGCGTTCCTGCCGGAGACTTTCATTCCCGATACCGATCAGCGGCTCATAGCTTACAAGAGGTTGGCGACGCTGGGGGACGAGTCGGAAATCGACGACTTGGCAAAAGAATGGCGAGATCGTTATGGTCAGTTTCCCGAGAGTGTCAGGAACCTCATCCTGCTGGCGAAAATGCGCCTCCTTGCCAAACGGATCGGGCTGGCACGCGTTGATGAGGACGGTGAGTCCTTTGCCCTCACTTTTGCCAAAAACCTGGGGGTGCTGGCCTTGGCATCCTATCTGGAACGGATCAATGGTGCCTTCCGGCTTGAGATGGAACACAGACTGAAGATTGAGATCTGGGGGCGCGATCCAGCCCAACGCCTGGCGCGGTTGAAAAGGATCTTGCAAGAAGCCTGAGACCATGATAGTGATATTAAGTCAATTCAGTAGGTTAGGCTGGGGAGAGGGATTCCGCAGAATGAGGGACGGCATGCGCATGGCGATGAGAATATCTTTGATTATCATGGGGTTGCTGGTAGGCTTGGGAACTGCTCGCGCTGCTACCCTGGACAGGATGGTGGCCGTGGTGAACGGGGAGATTATCCTCTACAGTGAACTGCAGGCCCAGCTTCGCATGGTGGCGAAGATGGCGCCGGACCTGAACATGGATGATCCGGCAAAGCGGGCGCAACTTGAACGCGACGTGCTGCATCAGATGGTTCGCGACCGGCTGGCCGATGAAGAGATTCGGCGTTTGAAGATCGTGGTCTCGGAGCGCGAGATCGATGAGGCGATTGACAGGATCAAGCAGGAGAATCGCTTCACGGACACCCAGCTGGAATATATGATCCAGCAGGAAGGGCAGACTCGGGCTCAGTTCCGGGATGCCATCAAGAAGGAGATCGAACGTAGCAGACTGGTCGACCGGGTGCTCAAGTCCAAGATCATCATTACTGAAAAACAGATCGATTCCTTTCTCACCAACGATGAGGCTTCCTTCAGCGAACGGAGGCGTCTGGCGATCATTTTTCTACCCATTCCGGAAGAGGCTGATGCGCGCACAACCGAAGCCGTCGATAAGCAAGCCAAAGACCTTATGGAGAGGCTGAAGGGGGGGGCAGATTTTGGCAGGCTTGCCGCGGAATACTCCAAAGGACCGGCGGCACAGGAAGGTGGCGATCTGGGATATATTGCCGTGGGTGAACTGGCGCCTCCCATTGAAGCCGCAACCCGGAATCTCAAACCGGGTGAGACGAGCGATTTCATCAAGACTCCGTCGGGGTATTTCATCCTTAAGGTGTTGGACCGCCAAAAGGAAAAACAGGCTATCGGTGACGCCAATAATCGGGAAAAGGCTCGCCGACAGTTGTTCCAACAGGAAATGAACCGCAAATTCGAAGAATGGGTCAAGGAACTCGAATCCCGCGCCTTCATTCAAATATCCCTATAACCAGCAGCCAGCAGCCAAGGGCGAAGAGTCAATGCAAGAACTTGCCGAATTGTTGAAATCCGAGAGGCTAAAGCAGGGCCTGACCTTGCCGGTATTGTCGGAAAGGCTTCGCGTCAGTATCAACATGCTTGAGGCCATGGAAGAAGGGAACTTCGAGCGGATTGGAACGCCCTTGTTGATCCGCAGTTTTTTGAGAAGCTACTGCGGGGCGGTGGGGCTTGACGGGGAAGCCCTGATCCAGAAATATGAAGCGGCCATACGCGCCTGTGATCAGCAGGACCGGGGAATAAAGCGCTTCGGCAAGTGGTCCAAGGGACTCGGCAAGAAAAAACGAATCGGAGTGTTTTCGATTGTGTTGTTCGGCATTACCGTCGTGGGGGTGGTGTACGGGAGCGCGTGGTTCTGGAAATACCGATTGCACGAAGACACCCCGCAATCCATGACCACTTCCGGCTATCCCCAGCAGGATCTGCCGGCTGATCTTTCCGACAAGGCCGGTCCCGGAGTAATCCCGAAACCGGTGAAGGAAACGACGGTGCCGGGCGACCTGGGAGTGCGCTCGGCACCGGAGGTGACCAGCTCCGATATTTTGCCGGAAGAGCAGGAAAAGCCAACGGTGGCGGAGATCGCGGACAAGCATCTGTTTACGGTTGAAGCCTCGCAGAAGACCTGGGTCCAGGTCACCATGGATGACAAGATCACCCAGAACGCCATGTTGGAACCTGGGGACATGCGTGAATGGGAGGCCGAGCAAGGCATGCGAATCGTGATCGGCAATGCGGGTGGTGTCAGCATGAAATGGGACGGTCGCCCTGTGGATATTCCTGCCAGACCCGGAAGTGTCCTCCGCTTCAGTCTTCCCGATGAGCGCCATCTGAAGGAATGAGACTGGACGGGGCATGGATGTTGCTGAAACGGAAGCTATCGTTTTGCATTGCCGGGACTATGGAGAGTCCGATCGACTCATTGCTTTTTTCAGCGAACACGGGGGAAATCTGCGGGGCATTGCCAAGGGGGCCAGGCGGAGTCGCAAGCGATTTGTTCATACTTTTGAACCTTGCAGTGTGGTGCACTTGACCTACCGGCTGCGAAAGGGGCTGGTATGGATTGAGTCGTGCACCCTGGTGGAGCCGCATCTAAGTCTTCGCGCAGATTTGGCGCGATGGGGTTATGCGGCGCTGGTTTCCGAGATGGTCCTGGAAATGGCTGCGGAAGGAGAACCACAGGCTGAGCTTTTTGTGCTGTTGCGAGCAACGCTGGACCATCTGGTGAGCTGCCGCGACCCGCTCAACGTGGTCCTGCTGTTCCTGCTTCGCTTTCTTCACATCATGGGGTATCTTCCATCGCTGGAAGCCTGTGCGGTGTGCCGCCGCCCGCTCAGCGCGGCCACCCAGTGGCGGTGGCAAATGCGTCAGGGAACGTTGCTCTGTCCCAATCATGGAAAGGGTGAAGGAGATGGGGTTCCCCTGGATTTGGGGACTCTGACGCTTGTTCAGCAGTCCAGACGATTTTCGCTAACCAAGCTCTGGCGTCTCCATTTCTCCCGGCATCGGAAGGCGTCTGTGTTCCGGGCATTATTGGGCTGGGTGCGTGAGCACCGTGGCAGGGATCTCAAGAGTCTGAGGCTCCTCGAACAGCTCGGAGCGATATGAGCGGATTGAACCAGAGGAAACGTTTTGGAGTGGATGACGCATTTTGAGGGGATTGCGCACGAATATCCGTCGCTTGCCCTGCTCCTCGCCTATGTAGGTGGTGTTCTGGCGAGCTTCACGCCGTGCACCTACCCCATGATTCCGATCACGGTAGCGTTCATTGGTGCCAAGGCCCATGGCAACCGCTGGCGAGGCTTCGTCCTCTCATCCTTCTACGTCCTGGGGCTGGCGCTGGTTTATTCCGCGCTCGGTGCCGTGGCGGCCCTAACCGGTGGCCTTTTCGGAGCGTTGACGACCAACCGGTGGACCTATCTGATGGTCGGCAACCTCTGTCTCTTCTTTGGTCTGGCGATGCTGGAAGTCGTGCCGCTCAAACCCCCAGCGTTTTTGAATCGTATCCGGGTGCGAAATATTCCAGGACATGATATCCTTTCAAGCGTGCTGCTGGGGGGGGCTTCCGCCCTGGTGGTCAGCACTTGCACCACGCCTATCCTGGGCGTTCTCCTTACGATCGTTGCCACCCGCCAGGACATCGTGTGGGGCATGGGAATGCTCTTCTGCTTTTCTTATGGGATCGGCAGCCTGGTGATCGTGATTGGAACCTTCACCGGCCTCCTGGCTTCTCTCCCGCGTTCAGGCATCTGGATGAGGCGCATTCAGAAGACCTTCGGAGTGTTGATGGTTCTGGCTGCCGAATACTTCTTCATCAAGACAGGAGAACTCTGGCTATGAGTTTCAAAAAGGTTTTCCGCGGGCTGTTGAGGGTCCTGGCGGTGGTGCTGATGAGTCTGCTGCTGACGCCGCAACCTCAGGGAATCGCGGCTGAGTCGGGCGGACTGGGGCGTTTGGCGGCTTTCTTCAGTTGGGGTTCGGGCGCCAAAGGGCCAGCCATTGACTTTGAACTTCCCAGCCTGAATGGGAGCATGGTCCGGTTGAGCACATTCAAGGGGGAGCGCCCGGTGCTGCTTTACTTCTGGGCGACCTGGTGTCCCTACTGTGTGTCCATGAGACCGGATTTTCTCAAACTAAGGGAAAAGATCGGGCCGGACGAACTGGAGATCCTCGGCATCAATGTGGGTGGGTCGGATACCATTGAACGCCTGAAACGCTATCAGGAAGGGCATCCGGTCACGTGGCCGATCCTCTTTGATGGTGGAGGCAAGGTGATGAGAGCCTACAAGGTCCAAGGTATCCCCCTGGTAGTGCTCGTGAATAAGGGGGGCAACGTGGTGTATCGAGGCAGTGCCCTGCCTTCGGATGTGCGGCAATATCTCCATTAATACGATAAGACGCAGCTTGCGGGAAAGGGACGGACCATGAAAGACGTGCTCACCATCATCATGGCGGGAGGCGAGGGAAAACGGCTGATGCCCTTGACGCGAGACCGTTCCAAACCAGCGGTACCCTTTGGCGGCGTCTACCGGCTCATCGACATTCCACTGAGCAACTGCATCAATTCCCAGCTCTACAAGATCCTCATTTTTCCCCAATATAAATCCCAGTCCATGGTCGATCACCTGGAAGAGGGCTGGAATATCTTCTCCGCCGATCTCGGGCATTACCTCCGCATCGCCGCCCCGCAGCAGCGACTGGGCAAGGAATGGTACCGAGGGACAGCCGACTGTGTACGCCAGAACCTCTATTTGCTCGAACGGGAGCGTCCCCGCCTGGTCTTAATCCTGTCGGGGGATCATGTCTATAAGATGGATTACATGTCGTTCCGCGAATACCACGAAAAGCATGATGCCGACGTCAGCGTCGGTCTGCTGGAGGTCGAGCGAAACCAGGCCTCGGAGTTCGGCATTGCCGAAGTGGACAATGATTTCCGCATCGTCGCCTGGGAGGAGAAGCCCAGGGAACCGAAGGCCATCCCCGACGATCCCGAGCGTTCGCTGGCTTCCATGGGCATCTATCTGTTCCGGACGGAACTGCTCCTCGATCTTCTGAAGAAGACCGATTACAACGATTTTGGAACTGATATCATTCCTCACCTGATAGGGGATCATAAGGTGATCGCCTATCCCTACCGGCGCCTGAATCGCATCAAGGATTATATTCACGCAGTGGATCCGGATGGTGTCAGACGCTGGCAACTTGTTGATGGAACGAGGGATTCCCAGTACTGGCGCGATGTCGGCACCCTCGACGCCTACTGGAATGCGAATATGGACCTGACCGGGATCGATCCCTTCTTCAACCTCTACGGCAGCCTCTGGCCCATCCGAACCTTTCAGCGCCAGTATCCGCCCGCCAAGTTCGTCTTCAATCAGGTCAACCAGGAGCAGCCGCGAGTGGGGATGGCGGTGGATTCGCTGGTGGCTCCCGGCTGTATCATCAGTGGCGGCACAGTGCGCAGTTCTGTGCTCTCTTACAATGTAACCGTGCGCAGTTGGGCGGAAGTGGACGAATCGGTGATCATGGACAACGTCGAGATCGGCCGGCATTGTCGCATCAAGAAGGCCATTATCGACAAACACAATGTCATCCCGGCGAATACCGAGATTGGCATCGACCCGCAGGAGGATCGGAAGCATTTCGAGGTCACGCCGCGGGGGATTGTGGTGGTGCCCAAGGACTTTTTCGGCAGCTGCTGGCGTCAGACCTGCTAAGGTTTAGCGCGCTGTATAAGATAATTTGAGCCCGAGCTCGAAAATTGAATATGGCTTTAGCTGGAGCGAGTCTGGGCTCTATAGCCCACAAAGCCCCTGCCCCTTTTCCCCAGGTGCTGGATTCTCCACTCTCTCATGATTGTCAAGAAGCGGGGACTTGAAACCACCGAGGGAGGGGCAGAGGGTTGAAGACGTGGTTAGGGCTGCTCGTGGTGATTGTCGTGGCCCTGACCCTGGTGCTGGGCGGTGCTGTGGCGCATTCACGTTACCAACCCTGGTTCCGGCAGGGATCATTGTCTCCACCTTTCTTTCGGCTGGCATCAGCCTCCTTAAAAGCCTCAATGAAGATTCCGTTTCAACCATTGTTTTCTGGATCATGGGGAACCTCTCGGGCCGAAGCTGGACTCATGTGATCCTCGTCGTTCCCTATGTGGTGCTGGGCTGCGGGGTGATCTTGTGGTACGCGCGTGAGCTCGACCTGATGAGCTGGGAGATGTTCAGGCGCAGCATCTTGGGCTGGAGGTCCAGCGCCTGCGCTTCTGCCTGCTCCTGGCGTCGTCGCTGGTGACGGCAGAAGCAGCGGGTGATCATGGCCAAGACCCTGGCCCAGGAAGGGACCGTCCTGCTCCTCGATGAGGCCACTTCGGCCATGGATATCCACCGTAAGTTGCAGATCTTCAGGTGTTCGAGCAGCTCCACCGGGAGAACGGCCTGACCGTTCTCGCCGTTTTGTACGACGTCAACCTGGCCGCGTTGTTCTGCCATCGGCTCATTTTCCTCAAGGATGGCCTTCTGGTGGCCGATAGAGTAATGAACGCGGTGTTGATTCCACCAATTTTGAAAGAGGCCTACGAGGCACGCGCCTTGATCCACGAAGTGCCCGCGGCCGACGCGATCGGCAGGTGTTTTTTTCTGAAACTGGACCCGAACCGCCGGTGTATACCAGGCAGAGACTGGTAGCGGTAGAAAGGCAGGTGGCCTTCCCTGATTCGAAACTGGGGTCACGGCGGTCTTTGCTTCCCAAGACATTTGAGGAAGTCGTTGCCGTCATGGAACGGCTCGCGGTCCTGGTGGGACGATCGAACGAGGCCCGTGAAGAGGTCGCTGGTCTGAGAAAACGGCTGATGGCTGTCGGGGAACGGCTGCCCCAGGACGGGGAAGGCCGCCCGATGTTTTTTGAAGTGCGCGCGGAACCACTCACCGCTGCGGCCAGGGGGTCCATCGCCCAGCAAATCCTGGTCGCAGCCGGGGCGGAAAATGTCATCAAGAGTGAAAAAGGGATCGTGCAGTCCAATTCTGAAGCACTGCCGGTGGCTGATTGCGACTTATACCTGGTATAGTGCGGTCCCATGAGCCAGAATCCTCTGCCCCCTCCCAGGCGGCCTCATTTTGCGCAGTTTCGAGCGGTGCGGCAGGACCGGGTGATCTTCGTGGGCGAATATCTATATTCACGACTCGGGTCCCGCTGTGTGGAGGCGGTGGAGCAGCTCGCTCGAGAGTTATACCCGGAAAGGTTCCAACCTGACCAATGAACCTGGAACCTTCCACCAGATGAGGGAGAAATGCCTTTGAAGATTCTGGTCAGAAGTCGTTGGCTGCTGCTCGGGGTGCTTGCGCTGTGGTGCTGCGGGCTTTCCATGATCTGCATGCCGGCCGGGGTGCGAGCCGGGGAACTGAGCGTAGCCCCGGTGAATCCCGAATTCACTCGGTATCTCGAGAGCAGAAGCCAGCGCGTGGTGGAGAGCTGCAGCGAAGAGGGGCAGGAGTTGTCCTATATCCCATCACCTCTGAAAGCCCCCCCGGTGAGGTCGAAAAGCCTTTTGGGTGCGACCGACATCTTTCCGACATCCTTTGATCTGCGCACGCTGGGCGGGGTGACTCCGGTGAAAGATCAGGGATCTTGTGGCGCATGCTGGGCCTTCGCGACCTACGCGTCCCTGGAATCCTTCCTCAAGTATGGACATGGAAGTCATAAGCGCTGGGACTTTTCCGAAGCGGACATGAATCGTTACCATGGGTATGACATCCGGGAGTGCAAGGGCGGCAACTATGACATGGCGACGGCCTATCTGGCCCGGTGGGCCGGGCCGGTGAATACCAGCGACGTGCCCTATCTCTATGGCAATCTCCTGCCGAGAGCGGCGCCAGGGGCCAAGGTGCGAAAGCATGTTCAGAATGCCTGGTACCTGTCGGAGCGGGCCGACTACCTCGATAACGACCAGTTGAAGACTGCCCTCATGTCTTACGGCGCGGTGACCGTGGCCATGTACTACGGCGCCGCGTACTACAATGAAACCACCGCAGCCTATTACTACAGTGGACCGACCGGAGTTGGGAGGAACCATGGGGTGGCACTCGTAGGATGGGACGATAACTACCCGCGAAGCAACTTTGTTGCCGGCAGGCGCCCACCCGGAAACGGTGCTTTCATAGCAAAGAACAGCTGGGGGAAGAATTGGGGGAAGGATGGCTATTTTTATCTTTCCTATTACGACAAGAGACTGTTGCCGGGAGTTGCCTACTACAATGCCCAAAGGCCGAGCAATTACAAGTTCGCCTATGAGTACGATCCTCTCGGTTGGATTGCCTCGATCGGGTATTCTTCACCGACTGCGTGGTTTGCCAACGTGTTCAAGGCTGCGGAAGACGCGGCCAGCATTGAAGCGGTCAGCTTCTATCTTCCAGTCCCGTATTCCACCTATCGGATCTTCATTTATAAGGACGTTACCGGCACCGATCCAAGAAATGGTGTCCTCATCAAGAGCATGGCCGGGAAGCCGGCCAAGGCCGGATATCGCACGTTCAGAACTTATAAAAAACCGGCGGCACCGCCAGCGGTGGCGCCCGGTTCCAGGTTTTCCGTAGTGGTAAAATTGACGACCCCTGGGTATGAATATCCCATTGCAGTAGAGTCGGATAAGCCAGGGTACAGCAGTGCCGCCAATGCCTATGAGGGGCAGAGCTACGTCAGTAGAGACGGCAAGACCTGGGATGACCTCTCCCTGGTGTCATCGTTCGAGAGGACGAATGTGTGTTTGAAAGCTTTTGGTGGTTGACCTTACGACTGCTTCTCCTGCGGGCTCCCGACAGCCGGGACTGGCAGCATTACCGATGGTGGCAGCGTTCAACGCCGCCACGCCGTTCGCCCCCCTCCTCATGCATGATTTTGCGGCCAACAGCTTGAGCGATCTGCTCACCCCCTGGGAGGTGATCGAAAAGCGGCTGGCAGCCGCTGCCATGGCCGATTTTGTGCTGACCCCCTACAATCCGCACAGCAAGACCCGACGCTACCTGCTGGCCCGCGCTCGGGAAATCCTCATCGGTCATCGCTCACCAGTCACCCCGGTGGCGCTGGTGCGAGCCGCCATGCGTGCCTCTGAATGGACCTGCCGCACCACCTTGCCAGGGATTCCCATGGAGGAAATCGATATGCAAACGACTCTCCCGGTGGGAAACAGTCGAACGTACCGCTGGGGTGAGTGGATGATTACCCCGCGAGGCTGCCTCGACAAATATGCCCTTCAGTGTACCGATTGCAATAGTGAATAACTGGATACGGTCTCAAGCTGCGTCCGGACCAGCGCTGGTGGTGCCGGGGGGTAGGCGCACTTGCTGCTACGCAGCGGGCTTTTCCTGACGTTCCTCGACCAGCTTCTTGCGCAAGCCCCTATATGGCTTGAACATGATGATAATCCCCACCAGCAGGCCGACTGCTCCGGAAATGCCGATCAGGGTTGCGAGCGAAAAGGTCCACTTCATGGGCTGGCTGAAAGGAAGAGTGAGTTGAAAGACTTGGAGTGCGTTAAAGGTCGGCATGTTTTGCCAGATGAATAGTGCGATCAGGCCGAGGATGATAAGAATGATGATCGGTTTAATGAATCTCATGGGCGCTCTCCTTCTTGAAATAGGGTAACAGCTTCTCATAGGTCTGTTTCAAATGCTCGGGAATACTTCTGACGTCGCTAAATACCGTAAGGAAATTGGTGTCTCCCTGCCACCTAGGTACCACGTGAACATGAAGATGAGCTTCCACTCCCGCCCCGGCCGCATTTCCCAGGTTGATTCCCACATTGAAACCATTCGGGTGCATGAGTTCCGCAATGATGCGTGTTGCGATAGTCACCCATCGCATGATATGGGTCATTTCGTCTTCAATCAGCTCTTCGAGGTTCGCCACATGCCGCCACGGTGCGACCAAAAGGTGCCCATTATTATACGGGAACTTGTTCATCATTACCATAACCAAGCGCCCACGATGCAAAATAAGGCGTTCGGCATCGGAATGCCCATGCCCGTCCGGGCAGAAAATACAGTAATACTCCCGTTTGCCCAGGATGTATTCCATCCGCCAGGGAGCCCAGAGGGTTTCCATGTTTACTCCTGGAATGTGACGATTTCCCAGCGCAACTGTTCATCCACATGGACAATCCCGATACTGCCACGAGATGAGCCTCGCCCATCGAAAACCGATCCCGGATTGAACCATAGCAACCCGTTGTCCACAAGCTGTAAGGGCTGGTGGGTGTGCCCGAAAAAAACCGCGTTCACATCCGTAAACTGGTTCTGCAAGCGGTTAAGCAAGTCACCGGCGGCACCCCAGCCGTGGATCAGACCAATCCGAAAGCCCCCGAGCGGCAGCACCTTCTTGACCGGCAGGCGGCTGTGAATGTTGTGATCGTCCATATTGCCCGCGACGGCTTGCAGCGGAAACTGTTCGAGGTAGTTCAGAATCGTGCCGCGCGTCATATCGCCCAAATGAATCACCAAGTCCGCATCGTGACAATAGCACTCACAAATCGCCCTGAACTCATCCGTTACCCGGCTGAGATGGGTATCTGACATAACCACCAGTTTCATGTTCTGACCATCAAGGCTGCCATCCGTGGATTTCGAAGAACACGCAAATATTCACAAGCAAGCCAATATAACAACCAAGTGCAAAATCTCAACAGGTTTTTCAAGCTCGACCGGATGCGATGTGGAGGGAGCGGCGCAGGAAGGCTCGCGACCATCTAGCGAGAAATCAGTTCCAAATTGCCCCAGAGGCCCATCTTGTCATGGATGATGATCAGGACCCCTTCCAGCAGGGAATGAGTGGGGGCGATTTTGAGGACTTTGCTGATATCGTCGGGGGTCTGGACGAGGTTCCCGAGTGCCGTGGCCGCCGCATCGGCCAGGGCCGCATCGCGGGCGACCACGGTGACGGCATCGGCCTTGCCGAAGCTCAGCGAATGGCCAATGGTCCCAGACGAAGTACAGATGCCGACAGGAAAGCGATCTGCCGGGAAGCGCAGCCCGATTCGGCCGGTGAAGGGTGAATTGGCCCCGGCAAAAATCCCCACCGTGGTCTCTTCCGCCAGATCCAGGTAACAATCCCCGCCGTTTTCGATGATGAGCGAGGCTGAAAGCGGCTTCAAACGGAACGCCACGGCCTGGGCAATGGCTCCTGCCACGCTGGCCATGGGGCCAACGCCGACCTTCCGGGCGGACTCCAGCATATGCCGCACCAGCGGCGGGGCAAAGGGATCATCGGGCAAGGGTGTCAGGGCGTGGACGAAATCGGGATGATCGTTGATGTATGCCTCCAACTGGCGGCGGCAATTCAAAACCGCCTCAAGGGCCTCTTTCTCGAGCTGTCGTTCAGCCCGAATCCAGAGATCGGTTTCCCGAAACCGCACCTGAAAAGCAACCCCGCCCTGCCGCTGCTGATGCTGATAGCGGTAAAATCGGTGGCTGTCGGTGAGGGTCCTCGGCACCCTAAGGTTCGCCATGCAACCTCCTGCACTTCCATACTTCTAACTTCTGCGGTTCTGCAGTTCTATAGTTCGGCGCTTTGCTTCTCCAGCACTCCCACTCGATGGTGCTGGGAGGCTTGGACGAGATATCGTAGACCACCCGGTTAACCCCCTTTGACCTCATTGATGATCCGGTTGGAGATCCGCTGCAGCGGTTCATGCGTGAGTCTGGCCCAATCGGCGGTCATGGCTTTGAGGCTCTCCACGACGCGCACGGCGATCACCTGGTCGTAGGTCCGTTCATCTCCCATGACTCCGACCGACTGCACCGGCAAGAGCACGGCAAAGGCCTGCCAGACGCGATCGTACCAGCCCGCAGCCTCCAGTTCTTCCTGGATGATCAGGTCGGCCTCGTGCAGGATTTCCAGTGGTACCGGCCTGACCGGCCCGATCAACCGGATGGCGAGTCCGGGTCCGGGAAAGGGGTGACGCATGACGATCTGCTCCGGCAGCCCCAGTTCCCACCCGACCAGCCGCACTTCATCCTTGAAGACTTCGCGCAGGGGTTCGATGGGTTCGAGTTTCATCCGTTCCGGCAGGCCGCCGACGATATGGTGGGTTTTAATGGTGCCTGACGGGCCCTTGAAGGAGACGTTCTCGATGACGTCGGGGTAGTGGGTGCCCTGAGTGAGGAATTTGGCATTTCGGATTTTGGGCGTTTCCCGTTCGAAGATCTCGATGAAGAGATTCCCTATGATTTTGCGCTTTTCGTCGGGGTCAGTGACGCCATCGAGGGGATCGAGGAATGGTTGGGTGGCATCCACATAGGTGAGGGTCAAGTCGAAGAAGTCCAGCATCAGGATACGTTCCTCGGGCAGATGACCGGAAGACATGAGCGAGTTCCCCCGGTGCTGAAGCTATCGTAAATCGACCTGGTAATTGGGTGCTTCCTTGGTGATGATCACGTCGTGAACGTGGCTTTCTCTGAGCCCCGCGCTGGTGACGCGCACCATCCGGGCCTTTTCCCGCAGTTCTGCCAGGCTGCCGCAGCCGAGATACCCCATGCCGGCGCGAAGCCCGCCGATCATCTGGTGAACGCTGGCGGCAATCGAGCCGCGGTAAGGGACTTTGCCCTCGATCCCTTCAGGAACCAGTTTGCCGGGATCTTCCAGTTCGTCCTGGAAATAACGGTCCCGGCTGCCCTCCTTCATGGCTCCGAGGGAGCCCATGCCCCGATACACCTTGTAGCTGCGCCCCTGGAAGAGAATGGTCTCACCGGGGCTTTCATCCGTTCCGGCAAAGAGACTTCCGATCATGACACTGTCGGCGCCAACAGCGAGCGCTTTGACAAGGTCGCCGCTGTACTTGATGCCGCCGTCGGAGATGATGGGGATGCCAAGAGGCCTTGCCACTCTGGCGCACTCCATGACCGCCGTCACCTGCGGCACTCCGACGCCGGCAACAATCCGGGTGGTGCAGATCGAGCCCGGGCCAACCCCGACCTTGATGGCGTCGGCACCCGCTTTGATGAGGGTTTCCGCGCCCTGGGCGGTGGCAACGTTGCCGGCAACGATCTGAATCTCGGGAAAGTCGGCCTTGATACGTTCCACTGCCTTCAGCACATTTCGGGAATGACCGTGAGCGCTGTCAACGGTGATGACGTCCACTCCGGCATTCCTGAGAGCGGTGGCTCGTTCCAGTAGGTCCCGGCCGGCGCCCACCGCTGCCCCCACCCGTAGACGGCCGAACTGATCCTTGCAGGCGTTGGGGTATTTGATGATCTTCATGATGTCCTTGATCGTGATGAGCCCCATCAGCTTCCCCTGCTCATCAACCACCAGGAGTTTTTCAATCCGGTTCTTGTGAAGGAGTCTTTTGGATTCTTCGAGGGGGATCCCGAGAGGAGCTGTAATCAGGTTCTCCTTGGTCATGACTTCGGATACCTTGAGGTGCATGTTGGTTTCGAAGCGCAGGTCGCGGTTGGTAATGATGCCGACCAACTGCCCGCCCTTCACCACCGGCACCCCCGAGATGCGATATTTAGCCATCAGTTCGAGGACATCGGAGATGTTCTGGTCGGGTTCCACCGTCACCGGATCGGCGACCATCCCGCTCTCCGACTTCTTGACCTTGGATACTTCGCTGGCCTGCCGTTCGATGGACATATTGCGGTGAATGAAACCAATCCCTCCCTCTCGGGCTAGGCTGATAGCCGTTGCAGCCTCGGTGACCGTGTCCATGGCGGCACTGGTCAGCGGGATGCGCAAGGCGATCTCACGGGAGAGCATGGTTTCGACCGAAGTTTCGTGGGGCAAAACCTCTGAATACTCCGGCAGCAGAGAAATGTCATCGAAGGTCAGGGCTTCTACAATCTGTTTCGTCATTAAGTCTGTCATTACTGTTCTCCCCCATGGTCCATTGTAAAGGGTGATACGAGACGCTCCGGCAAGCCGAAGGTCTGTTCAATCAGAGTGAGCAGCAGGCCCTCCAGAAGACCGCTGTCAACGACCATGAATTGCTCCTGTTTGAGTCCGCGCAGCAATTCGGCGACAATCAGGGCTCCTCCCAGGATAATCCCTTCTCGACCCGCTTCCAGGCCGGCAAGCTGCCGCCGTTCCCTCAGCGGGGTCCTGGCGAGCAGATCGATGGTGAGATTCAGCCAGGTATGCGACAGCAGCACACCGTTGATTCGGAAAGGGTCGTAGACTCTCATTTCCAGGAACATCGCCGCCAGGGTGGTAACGCTTCCGGCGGTGCCGACGACCTGCAACGCCGAAAGCGGCAGGTGAAGGTACTGCAGCACCGTTTGAAGCTGTGCCAGCTGGGGGTGCAGCGCAGAACGGACGGCCTCGCGGGCTCGAATCCCCACTGAGGCTGTGGGCGGATCGCCGGGCAGAAATCGTTCCGTTGCCGTAGCTGCTCCAATAAAAACACTGCTGTTCCACAGCGAAAGCTCCCGATTGCAGTCGATCAACATGAACTCGGTGCTGCTGCCACCGAGATCGAACGACAGCACCACCCCTTCCTTCCGGGGAAGCCCGCAGAGAACCCCTTTGGCCGACAAATAAGCTTCTCTCTCCTCGGAGATGATTGATGGCACAGGGCCATTCATTTTCTCGATGCGCTGCAGAAACTCACCGGCATTCCCCGCACGGCGGACCACCCCGGTCGCACCGCAGATGACGCTTGTCACCTGATGCTGCCGCAGCAGCGCAGAGAATTCGGCGAGCACCGCCAGACTCTCGACCATACTCGGTTCGCTCAGGTTTTCGGTCTGCGAAAAATCCCTCGCCAACCGTGTGATACGTCGGTCCCGGCGAAGGGGAAGGACTTCGTGCCGTTTGCCGACCGTGGCGATGAGCATGCGAAGCGTATGGGAGCCAACGTCAATGGCCGCAAACCTTGATGCAGGGCTCGGATGATCCAGGTTGGGCTCCTTTTCTTGTCTTGACAACCCAATTTTCATACGGGTATTGTCCAAAGGGTCTGGGCTTGGCAAAAGACCTTCACCGAAGACTTTTTTCATGGGTTCGGCCCTTTAAGTCAAGACCCTCCTCTGAAAATGGGTTAAATTAACTGAGGTTGAGACCTTCCGGCAGCGACTAAAGGCACGGTTTCGATAACTCTTAGCCAGAAAGGGAGTGCTCATGATTCTGGAAATCAACCCCAAGCATCCTGAACCGAGAAAGATCAAGCAAGTAGTCGAGGTTTTGTCGAAGGGGGGGATCATAGCCTATCCCACGGATACGTATTACGGAATTGGCTGCGATCTTCTCAATAAGGCGGCCATTGAAAAGATCTACCAACTGAAACGCCGTTCGCCTGTCGATCCGTTCAGTTTCATTTGCAGTGATCTGAAAAACATCAGTGAGTATGCCCAAGTCACCAACTATGCCTACAAGAACATGAAGCGACTGCTTCCTGGCCCATACACCTTCGTTCTCGAAGGTTCCAGGCTGGTTCCCAAGATCATGCTGACCAAGCGTCACACGGTGGGAATCAGGGTGCCCGATAATGCTATTTGCCTGGCCATTGTCGATGATTTGGGACATCCCGTCATCAGCACCAGCGCAACCAACCCCGAAACCAAGGATATCCTTGCCACTCCTCAGGAAATCAAGGAGAAACTCGGCCATGCCATCGACCTCATCATCGATGGAGGCTCGGTCCCCGGCAAGCCATCGAGTGTGGTTTCACTGATCGAGGATACCCCTGAAATCCTGAGAGAAGGAAGTGGTGACATCAGCATCTTCAAGACGTGAGGACAATACCGCACCATCGGTCGGCGCGAAGCCCACGAAAGGAGCTCCCGTGCTCTTTTCGTGGGGCTTCGGAGGCTTCGTGAGCCCGCAAGAGTCAGTTAGCGAGCCTGGTAGCGCAAAATGCCAGGCGGGCTGTTCACAAGGTTATCCAGCTGCTCACTGACATCAGTACCCAGCAGGAACTCGAGGAGTGAGCGTTTCTTCTTCTTGGCGTACAGGAGGTCAGGTTCGCCTTCGATCTTGCCTAGACGGGCCGAGGCTATCACCGCATCCTCGAAATTACCCAGCTCATCTACCAACCCCAACTGGTGGGCAGTCTCACCCATAATGATCCGGCCGTCCGCAATTTCGCTCACTTTTGTCTCGGGCAGGCTGCGGCCCCGGGCGACATCACGGATGAACTGAGCATGCGCCTGGTCCATGGTGGTCTGAAGCAGGGCCTTTTCTTCCTGGGTCATCTCCCGCCCCGGATTGCCGATATCCTTGAACTGACCGCTCTTGATGATCACGGTACCAAAGCCGATTTTATCAAACAGTTCCCGTAGGTTGGGGAAGTAGCTGATTACGCCGATACTCCCGGTAATGGTGCCGGGGTTGGCGATCACGCGATTGGCCGCCGACGCGATGTAATAGCCGCCCGAGGCCGCGATGCCCCCCAAAGAGGCCACTACCGGCTTTTCCTCCCTGGTGCGCCATATTTCCCGGTGGAGTTCCTGAGAAGCCCCGATGCCGCCTCCCGGAGAGTCGATGCGGACCACGATGGCTCGAACGTTGTCGTCCTGACGGAATTCCTTGAGTGCTTTCAGCGAGGTCTGCACGTTGTCGATCATGCCCCGGACTTCGATCACCCCGATGCGATTGGGGCTGGCCAGGAACTGGAGTTCAGGGGTCATCAACCATGCGAGGAAGACGATCACCGTCAATAAGAAAAGGCTGAGGAGAAACTGGAAAAACCGTTTCATAAGCGTATCCAGAAATCAGTCACCCGGTCTCATGCGCCGTTCGCACAAGCCGGGTGACGTTCAAAATTCTTGCCGGGGACGGATCCGACTAACTCTTCTCTGACGGCAGGGTGCTGGTGGCCCGAGCCTCAAATCCTTCCTTCAATAGTTCTCCGAGATTGGAGGTCGCCGCCTTGGCATTGTCCACATAGTCTTCGTAGTTGGTGCGCTCTTCCTGTTCCTGGACCTTCTTGATGGAGAGTCCGATTTTGCGGTCCTTGGGGGAGATGTTGATCACCTTGGCGGTGATTTTATCCCCGGTCTTGAACTGGCCGACCGGGGACTTGATCTTCTCTTTGCTGATTTCCGATACATGCACCAGGCCTTCGATGCCTTCCTCGAGTTCCACAAACAGCCCGAAGTCCGTCACGTTGGTGATCGGGCCGGCGATAACGGTCCCCAACGGGTAGCGCTGGGGGATGCTCTCCCAGGGGTCCGGTTCGAGCTGTTTGATTCCTAGCGAAAAGCGCTCGTTCTCGCGGTCGATGTTGAGCACGATGGCCTGGACTTCCTGGTTTTTCTTGTAGACTTCGGACGGATGTTTGATGCGCCTGGTCCAGGAAATGTCGGAAATATGAACCAGACCGTCAATCCCTTCGTCAATCCCGATGAAGACCCCAAAGTCGGTGATATTCTTGATCTTGCCGGCGATAGTGGTGCCCACCGGATATTTATGGGCAATGATGTCCCAGGGATTGGGTTCGAGCTGTTTCATGCCCAGGGAGATGCGCTTGTTGTCCGGATTGATGCTGAGGACCACCGCTTCCACCTCATCCCCGACGCTGAGGACCTTAGAGGGATGACGAATCTTCTTGGTCCAGGACATTTCTGAGACATGAATCAGTCCTTCTACCCCCTCTTCAATTTCCACGAATGCCCCATAGTCCGTCAAACTGACCACGCGCCCTTTCACCTGAGTCTGGACCGGGTAGCGTTCCTGTGCCCGCGTCCAGGGGTCGGCGACCAACTGCTTCAGGCCGAGTGAGACGCGTTCGTTCTCCCGATCGAAGCTCAGCACCATGACCTTGATCTTGTCGCCAACCTGGAACAGTTCCGAGGGATGTCCCACGCGCCCCCAACTCATGTCCGTGATGTGTAGCAGACCGTCGATCCCGCCGAGGTCTACAAACACGCCGTAGTCCGTGATGTTCTTGACGATGCCTTCGACCACCTTGTTGTCTTCGAGTTTGGCGAGGGTCTCGTGTTTGATGTGTTCACGTTCCTTTTCGAGAATGGCGCGGCGGGAGAGCACTACATTACGGCGCTTCTTATTGTATTTTAAGACCTTAAACGGGAAAACCTGACCGAGGAGGGATTCCAGGTTGCGGATCGGCCGCAGGTCCACCTGGGAGCCGGGCAGAAAGGCCTGCACTCCAATGTCAACGGCAAGCCCTCCCTTTACTTTGGAAACCACTTTGCCCTCGATAATGCCGTCCTCGTTGTAGATCTTGCTGATATCATCCCAGATCTTGATCTTGGCGGCCTTTTCCTTGGAAAGATGGATGGTGCCGTCCTCATCATCGTGGTATTCCAGCAGAACATCGACCTCATCGCCTACCGCAGCCTTGACGTCACCTTCCTCGTCCCGGAATTCCGTCACCGAAATCTGCCCTTCGGACTTATAGCCGATGTCCACCATGACAAAGTCATCGTTGACCTGGACAATCCTTCCCCGGATTACCTCTCCTTCCTGGATATTTTGAAAGCTTTGATCGTAAAGATCCTGCATGGTATCGGGATCTTCCAGATCTGCTTCGAGCAACCCATCATCGGTCTGCGATGGCTCAGCTAACTGAATGGGAACCATCTCTTCTTGTTTGATTTCGTCTTTTTCAACCATTGAACCTGTTACCCCCTTATCCGATTTTTTCCCCTGCCTGTTGAGCCTCTTGCAGAACTCTTGTATCACGCCACCCCGGCGAACGCCGGGGTCGAGAAACCTACGAAAATCCTGGTTTCCGGTTTCCGCCGGAATGACGCTCGGAGACTCCTGCAGAGGCTCTGTTGTTTATCCAGAAATCCTAGCAGAATACAATCCCAACAACAACGCGAAAGTTTGTGCTCAAGTCCGGTTTGATGGGTCTTCTGGTATTTTAAGCCGCCGGATCAACTCCAGCAGGTGCTCCACCACCTGGGTGATGTTCATCTCCGAGGTGTCCACGCGAAGGACTCCAGGAGCCGCCCGCAGCGGCGCCAGCGCACGTTCTGCATCCGCCTCGTCGCGAGCCCGGATTTGCGCTTCGAGGCTGGCTGCTTCAACCCTGAGCCCTTTTGCCTGGTATTCCAGCAGACGTCTTCGAGTGCGAGCCTTGAGATCGGCAGTGAGAAAAATTCTGACCGGTGCATCCGGGAACACCACGGTGGTCATGTCCCGGCCTTCGGCCACCAGTCCGCCTCTCGCTCCAAGCTCTCGCTGGCAGCGGGTGAGGTAGTTCCTGACACACTCGAGCTGGGAGATGCGTGAGGCCATCAAGGCCATCTCCGGCACCCGCAGTTCCTCGTTCAGCTGCCGGTTGCCGAGGAATATATGCAAAGCCCCGGTATCAAGGGTGAAACGCAAAGGATGCTGTTCCAGATGTTGTGCCAAGGCGGTTTCGTCAGCCGCATCCAGCCCTTCCGCCTGAACCAGCCAAGCCACCGCCCGGTACATGGCCCCGGTATCAAGATAGACGTAGCCCTGCCGTGCTGCCAGCAGCCGACACACGGTGCTCTTGCCCGCCCCTGAGGGGCCGTCAACGGCGATGATCATCCGGCGGTTCAGTTTGACGCCTGCAGTTGGTGAAGGGTTTCCTCCAAGGACCTGACAAACCTCTCGTTCTCTTCCGGTAAACCGGTGTTCACGCGAATGGTGTTGAGCATCCCATAGGCATTCATGGGACGAATGATCACGCCCTGGCGCAGCATTGCCTCGTAAACCCTCCTGGCATCGCAGGGGACTTCGACGAGGAGGAAGTTGGCCTGGGTGGGTACGGTTTTCAAGCGCAGTCGAGCCATTTCCCGATAGAGAAAAGCCAGACCTTCGGTGACCACCTGCCGGGTTCGTTCCAAAAAGGAATCGTCATCCAGGGCGGCCAGGGCGGCAACCTGAGACAGCAGGCCCGTGTTGAACGGTTGTCTCACCCGATGGAGATATTCGGCGAGGGGTGGTGCCATCGCCCCGTAGCCGATACGCAGTCCGGCCAGACCGTAAGCCTTGGAGAAGGTCCGGGCAACAATCACGAAAGGACCAGGGCGGTGGATGTAGTCGAAGCCCTTGGGCGTGTCACGGTCCTGGGCGAACTCGATATAGGCCTCGTCCAGGACGACGACAATATGCGGCGGAATTGATTCCAGAAAAGCATCAAAGGCCGCTTTCGAGACAAGGGTCCCGGTGGGGTTGTTGGGGTTGTTGATGAAGACAATTTTAGTATGCTGGGTAACGGCTGCGGCAGTCTGGGGCAGGTCGATGGTGAAATCCTTGAGCGGTACCGAAAGGGTCTTCCCCCCCATGGTCTGGACTGCCAACTGGTAGACCAGGAACGAGGGCACCGGCAGCACCACCTCATCCTGCGGCAGGAGAAAAGTGCGAATGGCAAGATCAATCAGTTCGTTGGAACCGTTGCTGAGGACAATGCCGTCGAAAGGGAGCTGAAACTTCTCGCTCAGCCGTTTTCGCAGACTGTAACCACTCCCGTCGGGATAGCGGTGCAGCCGCGGCAGGGCTTCTCGGATGGCGTCCAGAGCGGCCGGTGAAGGCCCCAGTGGGTTCTCGTTGCTGGCCAGTTTGATGGCATTGGTGAACCCGTACTCCCGCTCCAGCTCCTCGATGGGTTTGCCGGGGGAGTAGAGCTCCAGACCAGCAATGTAGTCCGGTACGCTGATTTTAAAGGCGGCTGCTGACGAGGTCCTGAACATTTAGGAAAATGACTGCCCCTTCTTTTCAAAACTTCGCCCTCTTATATTCAATCATCCGCCAAAAAGCAATGGTTTTCTGGGATGGGTGCAGAACAAGTTGCCCTTTTCGTCTTGTTTTAGCGCCTAATTTGTAATAAGATACCGAGCTTAAAGAAAGTGTGATTTTCAATGCCTCTCTGAGTGGGATCGACATTTGCCATGAAAGACCGTTCTGAAATGACAGAGCCCGAGAAGACCGCCATTGCCGCCGAGAATGAGCAGAGGGCGCCCATGCCGGTTCCTGCTGCTCCGGAACGACCGCATCTGGTCTCGGTGGATCTCTTCCGGCTCTATCTGGATGAAATCAAACGATATCCCCTGCTAAGCCGGGAAGAAGAACGAGACTTAGCGATCCGGTATCGCGAAAAGGACGATTTGAATGCCGGCTACCGCCTCATCACTGCCAATTTGCGACTGGTGGTCAAGATCGCCCTGGGTTTTCAGCGCTATTGGATGCAGAACCTCATGGACCTGATTCAGGAGGGCAACGTCGGCCTGATGCAGGCGGTCAAGAAATTCGATCCTTATCGGGGGTATAAGTTTTCTTACTACGCCTCGTTCTGGATCAAGGCTTACATCATCAAATTCATCATGGACAACTGGAAGCTGGTCAAAATCGGCACCACCCAGGCCCAGCGAAAGTTGTTCTTCAACCTCCGAAAAGAAAAAGAGCGGCTGGAAGCCCAGGGTATCGAAGTGTCTCCAAAGCTGCTCAGCCATCGTCTGCATGTGAAGGAATCGGAAATCATCGAGATGGACCAGCGGTTGAACAGTTGGGAGATCTCCCTGGACAGCCCGCTACGAGAGGATTCGGAAGATACCCATAAATCGTTCCTGCCGTCCGCCGATCTGCCGGTGGACGATCAACTGGCCGATCAGGAAGCCAAAGCCATCCTGCACGACAAATTGTTGCTCTTTCGCCAGCAACTGAAGGGGAAGGAATCAGTGATCTTTGACAGTCGCCTGCTGACCGATGAACCGATGACCCTTCAGGAGATCGGAGACCAGTTCGGGATCAGCCGGGAACGGGTGCGCCAGCTCGAAAGCCGCCTGAAAAAGAAGCTCAAGGCCTATCTCGAAGAAGAAATCGAAGACCTCGAACTGCTGCACGAGAGCCTGATCGAAGTGTGACGCTGGTCAGTGCGGTATCGCTGCCCTCTTTTCCTCTGGAATCCGCCTAAGAGCACGCTGGAAGTGTCAAGTGATGCCTTTCCTGGTCTTTGGAGGAGCAAGACCACAACGAGCTGGTCGATTGCTTGCGGGGATTGTCGGGAAGGCTAAGGTACTGGGGTGAGAACCGGTCAGTGAGCCAACTGCTCGCAGACGCCACAATAAGAAAGGGCGCTGTGAGGATCGCCCCGGGGTCATGCCTGGCTGGATTCGGCCACTTCTTTTCTGGTCTGACGGCGCCTTCTCGGACGGCGCGGCGGTCGCGGCTGAAGAAAATCCACCCGAATATATTCGTGCCGATTCACGAATGAAACGAAGACCCGATCCATCTTCAGTTCCTCCTGCACCACGGCACGGATCAGTGCAAGATCGGAATACTTGTTGATGCCATGCTTGCGATAGTCCTCGGTCTTGATGTAAAGAGACATCGGGTTCCCTCTCCCCTTGGATGGAGTTGCTAAAGCCTCTTCTGCTGTCTGGTTTTCCGGCTGCCATAGTTTCCTCCTTTCGCCGGAATTTTCGTTTATATTATCATTCCATCAACATTTGTCAAAATGATATTCATGGGCTTACTCCGCGGAATAATGGTAAAATGCCTGGTACCCGGTTGCCGGAGTCAAGGGCAGCCGATTTCTGACGGATACAGTGGGCACCTGGAAAGGAAAGATGACGGAGATTCTCCAGGGAACAGTTGAACGCGTCACCTTCAGCAACGAAGAGAGCGGGTACAGCGTCGTCAAGGTCAAGGTCCCCGGACGCAGAGAGCTGGTCAGCGCGGTGGGCAGCTTTGTCTCGGTGACCCCGGGGGAAGTGCTGCGCCTGGAGGGCTCATGGGGGAACCATCCCCGCTTCGGTGAGCAGTTTAAAGTCCATCGCTACGAAACGGCAGTGCCTGATTCAGTGCAGGGCATCAGCAAATACCTCGGTTCCGGCCTGATCAAAGGAATCGGTCCGATCATGGCCAAGCGGATTGTCGGCCGTTTCGGCCCCGGGACGCTCGAGGTCATCGACCACAACCCCGAACGATTGCTGGAGGTCGACGGCATCGGCGCCTATCGCCTTACTCAGATCACCAGGGCCTGGGAAGACCAGAAGGACATCCGGGAGCTCATGGTCTTCCTGCGTGGACATGGGGTGAGTGCAGCTTATGCCACGCGCATTTTCAAACACTACGGCAAGGCCTCTCTCGAGGTGGTCCGGGAAAACCCTTATCGGCTGGCCATGGATGTTTTCGGGATCGGCTTTCTCACTGCCGACCGGATTGCTCAGCACCTGGGCATTCCGCAGGATTCGCCGTTGCGAGCGAATGGCGGCGTCAATTACGTCTTGCATCAGGCCACCGAGGAGGGTCATGTCTGCGTGCCGCGATCATGGCTCCTGGAACAGTGCGAAAAACTCCTCCAGATCCCGGGGCCGATTCTGGGGCAAGCCATTGCCCAGCAGGTCGGCGAGCAGCGGCTGGTGAGGGAGAACCTGCCGGAAGAACTCGCCGTCAGCTTCGGCGATAACCAGGCCGTCTACCTCCGGGGATACCATCTCGCCGAGAGCCAGGTGGTGGCCAGGCTAGGTTACCTGGAATCCTTTCTGGCCATGCAGCACCGGGGAGATCCCGACCAGGCCATCACCTGGCTACGGCAAAAGCTTCCCTTCACCCTGGCTCCACTCCAGGAAGAGGCTGTCAAGAAAGCGCTCACGGAAAAGGTCCTGGTCATCACCGGTGGCCCCGGCACGGGCAAAACGACCCTCATTCGGGCGGTTCTGGCGATCTACCGCCAAGGGGGAGCCCGCATCTGCCTGGCCGCGCCCACGGGGCGGGCCGCTAAGCGGCTGAGCGAAGCCACCCGCTATCCCGCCGGCACCATTCATCGGCTTCTCGAATTCAGCCCCCTTCAGGGTGGCTTCCAACGCAACGAACAGCGGCAGCTGGGAGCGGACTTGGTGATTGTGGATGAAGCCTCGATGCTCGATATCCTCCTCATGTATCATCTCCTCAAAGCCGTACCAAGCCACGCCACCCTGGTGCTGGTCGGCGATGTGGACCAACTCCCCGCGGTGGGGCCCGGTAATGTACTGTTGGATGTGATCCGCTCAGACCGCTTTGCCGTGGTGCGGCTCACCGAAATCTTCCGGCAGGCGCGGCAGAGTCAGATCGTGGTGAATGCCCATCTGGTGCGGGAAGGGAAGTTTCCGCGGCTGCGGCCGAGTGATCCTGACAGACTCCTGGATTTCTATTTTATCGAGAAAGATGAGCCGGAAGAGGTTTTAGAGGTTATAGTGAAGCTTTGCCGGGATCGCATCCCGGCGCGCTTCAAGTTAGATCCGGTGGCCGATATTCAGGTGCTGACGCCCATGAATCGCGGCGCCATCGGCACTCACCGGCTGAACCGGGCGCTCCAGGAGGCCTTGAATCCTCAGCCCAAAACGCTCGAACGGGGTGCTACCGCCTACCGCCTCCATGACAAAGTGATGCAGGTGCGCAACAACTACGATAAGGAAGTCTTCAACGGCGATCTGGGACGCATCCGCAAGATTGACGCCGAGAACCAGGAAGTGGGGGTCGAAGTGGACGGACGGCTGGTCGTTTATGATTTTTCCGAACTGGATGAACTGGTGCTGGCCTATGCCACCACCGTTCACAAGGCTCAGGGGAGCGAGTATCCGGCCGTGGTCTTACCGCTCTTGACCCAGCATTATGTCATGCTGCAACGGAACCTGCTCTATACCGCCGTGACCCGTGCCAGGAAGCTGGTGGTCATCGTGGGCAGCCGCAAGGCGCTCGCCATTGCCGTCACCAATAATCGGATTCAGAACCGCTATACGCTGCTGTGCGAGCGTCTGAAAGGACTCTTGACCCCGCCATTGCCAGGGAGAGCTTGACCGATGTTGTTGCCGCCACAGGATTCCTACCACCGCCGGATCGACTACCTCCGGCTTTCGATTACCGACCGCTGCAACCTGCGCTGCACCTACTGCATGCCCGAAGCTGGTGTCGCCGGGCTGGGGCACGAGGATATTTTGAGCTACGAGGAAATACTCCACCTGGTGAAGGTGGTAGCCCGCATGGGGATCGGCAAGATTCGCATAACCGGGGGAGAACCTTTGGTTCGAAAGGATATTCTGTTCCTCTGCGCCAACATTGCTGCCACTCCCGGCCTGAAGAGCCTCAGCCTCACCACCAATGGCCTGCTGCTGCAGCAGTACGCTCGGGGACTCTTCGTGGCCGGCATCAAACGAGTGAATATCAGCCTGGATACCCTCAAACCCGAGAAGTATGCCGCCATCACCCGTCGGAACGCTTTTGAACAGGTCTGGAACGGCATTCGGACTGCTCAGGAAACCGGGTTTTCGCCTATCAAGCTCAATGCCGTCGTCATGTACGGGATCAATGATGATGAAATCGAAGACCTGGCATGTCTGACCTACCACTATCCCTTTGAAGTGCGCTTCATCGAGTTCATGCCGTTCCAGGCGGAAGAAGGGGACAATCGGCTGGTGTCGGCAGATGCCATGCTCGAACGGCTCAACCGGGTCGCACCGCTGCTGCCGGCGGTCAGCGAGAACAGCAACGGCCCGGCCCGCCTTTATCGCTTTCCCAACGCCCTGGGCAAAATCGGCATCATCAGTCCCATCAGCGAACATTTCTGCCATACCTGCAATCGCCTTCGCGTGACCGCCGATGGCAAACTGCGCACCTGCCTCTTTTCCTTGGAGGAGCATGATCTCCGGACCCCGCTGCGCCAGGGAGCCTCAGATCAGGATCTGATCCACCTGATCCGCGCGGCAATCAGCCGTAAACCCGAGCGCCACGCGCTGGACAACCGTCTCCTCCGCAAGTGTATCAGTCGCCCTATGGTGAAAATCGGGGGGTAGGCAGCTATCGGCCAAATGCCAGCCTGGCTGCTCCGAGCAGGGCCGCATCATCGCCCAGAGCACTCCTTTGGATCACGGCATCAGCCTCGTCGAGCATGCTCGAATGGTCGGCCAGGGATTGGTGGAGTGGGTCGATGAAGCGATTCCAGGCGGCACTGACGCCGCCGCCGATAATGGCGCGGCAGATGCCGAGCGTGCCGAAGAGGTTGGCCAGCGCCAGCCCCAGGGCCCAGCCCATCCGCACGAAACCTTTTTGGGCAACCGGGTCACCCGCTTCCGCACATTCCCAGATGCCTCTGGCATCGAGTTTTCCTTCGCGCCAGCGCTCAAACAAAGGACCGCTTTCCAGCTCACCGGTGGCCACCGCCTCGGCGACGAAGGCTACCAGGGCACTTCCCGAGGCATGGGCTTCGAGGCATCCTCGGAGACCGCAGGCGCACTGCGGCCCTTCCGGCTGAATAACCATGTGGCCCAGCTCGCCCACAAATCCCAGGTTGTCTCCGTGCCAGAGTCGGCCGTCGAGAATCAGGCAGCCGCCAATCCCTGTTCCCAGGGTCAGCCCCACCCAGTTGGCTACTCCTCGCCCGGCTCCAGCCCAGCTTTCGCCAATGCCGAAGGCACAGGCGTCATTTTCCAGCAGTACCGGCAGAGCCAAGGCGGATTCGAGCTCCGGGCCCAGCGGGTAGTCCTTCATGGCGGGCAAATTGGGTGAGAACACCACCCATCCCCGCTGATGATCCACCTTCCCGGCAACGCCCAAACCAATCCCCACCACGCAGCACCCCAGCGTCCCGGCCGCCGCCAGCTGTTCCCGACATTCGGCGATCAGTCTCCGGGCGGTCGTTGCGGCGCCGAGCGCGATGCTGGTTGTGGTCCGCTGCCGGCGTACAATCCTGCCTCCCCGATCGACAAGGGCAGTCCGCAGGTGGGTGCCACCCAGATCCACTCCAATCACCATCTCATTGCTCATGACCGCTCCCTTACGATTCCCTGCCCACTCCTGAAAGTCGAATCCTGCCATGGCCAGAGACAGCCTCTCATAAAGGTCTTGGACTGGGCGGTCCGCCATGGTGCATACCAAAGATTTATGCTCGGCATGCATTGGCTGGCGCCTGCGACTGGGAAACACCGGATTCCCGCCTGAAACCTGCGGGGAAGACGAGCGGGGAGATGCTTCAGTACGAGGTGAGTCGGGGGATTGCTGCAATGGTGCCGGTTCGGCGGCGTCCTTCCTCGCAGTTCGCTGGAGCCGGTTTGAATCCTACTTCAAGCCTGGACCCGAGAGCAAGCAAAAGCGGGTTGGTGCGGAGCGTCGAAACCATGGGTTCCCGGCTGGCAGTGGTGAAGTGCTTGACAGACCAGCAACACAATGCTACTTGCTAATCATGATCAAGCGATTGCGCGAAAGTCCTGGAGGGATGGCCGAGAGGCTTAAGGCGGCGGTCTTGAAAACCGTTGTTCCGTTAGCAGCGGGACCGTGGGTTCGAATCCTACTCCCTCCGCCAGATGAAATGGAATATCCGGAGAGATGGCCGAGTCGGCTGAAGGCGCTCGCCTGCTAAGCGAGTGTAGGTCGTAGAGATCTACCGAGGGTTCGAATCCCTCTCTCTCCGCCATAAAAGCCAAGCTAACCCCGAAGTTCCGAGCCCGGAAGGTCGGGGTTTTTCTTTCCATCGGCAGCGGCGGATAACCCGCCTGGCCCGGATTGCTCAAGCGAAGCTTGAGTGCAAGACGGGACAGGTCGGGTTGATTCGCATTGATAGGCCGCCGGAGGCGGACTGTCAGTGTGAATCCTTTAGCCGCCGCTGCCGATAAGCCGCCGAAGGCGGCTTATCAATATGCTTGAGCGGCTTGCTGCCGGTAGAGACGTCAACGGCGTAAACGGTGTGGCACATTCTGGCCGCCTGCAGAGCGAAAGCGCCGGTCCCCGCGCAGAGATCAATCACGACACTGTCGGCATCGAGGGCGAGCCGCCGGATGATCTCTTCGGTAGCCCTGGCATAGTCCCGGAACTTCCGGTGCCTGGTGTCGTACCCCGCAACCTGGTCATCGCGGGAATAGTCGACCCTACAGGGCTTCATCTCATCATATTGCCAGGTCGGAGTGGGTCGCATCGGTAATTCTTTCCTTTTCTCGCCTTCGCATGAGCGACGGATCGGGCAATTGCTCCCTGTTCGAAGACACTCTGATCCAACCTCTACCATATGCGGGGCTGAGGACGTTATGACGGGCCGATCCTCTTCTCCAGACCTGATGCAGCCTCCTGAAAAACCAAGGCGGTTGGTCTTTTCGATGCCCATTGGCCGGTTGAGTCAGGCTCAGTGATGGTCTTCCGGTCCGCTGTGGTGATCACCGGAACAGGTGTTCGAACCGTCCGCATTGCGGATCATCTCCAATTCCCTTCTTGCCATGGCCTCCAGGGCCATGCGTGCCGACATGTTTGCTGCGAGGTAGCGAGTTACACCTTCGTCGGCCAGCAGGTCGAATGCTGCCTCGCTCAATTTGCCGGTGATGACGGCCTCGCACTGGTGTTCCAAAACCGTGCGGACCAGGTCTTCATCGGAACCTGGCGTGCAGGCATGGGCAATGGATCTGTAGGCCATGGTGTCGACGTCGACGATGAGCAGATAAGGCGTCTGGGCGAATTCGCAAAAGATGCTGCTGTCCAGGGATGATTCAGCTGTGGTGAGGGCGATGTTCATGAACGCTCCTTGTTGTTCAGGGCTTTTCTGAACTTGATATGAACTGGCTTTCGATCCAGGAGAGTACCAGCGGTCGCAATGATGGGCAAGCCGAACGCACACCGCCAGGTGGGCCTCAAAAACTGCGATAAGACCGCCAGGTTTCAGGCTCCTGAATACATTTGCCGATAGTTGAGTCACTGAGTCTGTGTTCCAATCGCGGAAAACGCTGGCAAACAGCTGAACGTCATAGCCTGTTGTTCTGCCTCGTCTTTTTTTTCGCGTAAAACGGACCTGAGCGGCGCAGGCCATGCCGCCGATGAGCTTGAAACAGCACCGAACCTCCCAGTTGACTAACTCACCCGGATGGCAATCCGAGTTAAACCGAACCAGGATGATGGCCGCGCCGGCTTTTCGGCTTTATTGTTGGGAATTATTGCCTGTTTCTGTTTGCCTTGCGTACAGACTCGCAGGTCCAGAGCCCCTGTTTTCGCCGAATGTTTAGATCCTCCTCCGTGAAAAGGCAGTTGCAGTTGTGCCGTATCTTCTTCAGGAAGTCTGCCTCGCTATCGATCTCCTCAAACCGGCTCACAATATCTTCTACCGGCCCCAGCTCAATTCCAAGCCATCGTCGTTGCTTGATTTCAGCTACCACATAAGTCGTCCCCGAGCCGCCGAAGGGATCAAAAACAACGTCGTTAACATCAGAAGCCATCTCAATGATTCTGTCCATCAGCTTAACCGACAGCTCATTGGAGCCCTTGCGCTTCTTGTACTTCGAATGCCGCACCGGAGCTATATCCAGCCAGACATCCGTCAGATTGACCCCCTTGGGGTTCATCTTGTCCTTGTATCCGCCGTAGTCTCGCAGATCCGCCTTGCAGGCCGGGCAGATTTCCATCGGCAACCGGTCGGGGTGGAAGGTCTTCGGCTTCTCACCCTTGCAGTAATAGAGAAGAGAGTAATGGGACGGATAGAGCCGCCCCGAAATCGGCAGGCTGTACTTAATGTCCACAGCGATCCAATGCCGAAAGGTGAGCCGTGCATTGAGGTATGCGGAGAGGTGAGTGTTCCACCTGGGAATATTCCAGATGAACAGGCTCCCGCCCGGCTTCAACACCCGAATGCATTCGCCGGCCCATGTCTCACACCACTCCAGGTATTGTGCATCGTTGAGGTCATCATTAACCTTGGAAGGGTAGAGCTTCTTGAGATTAAACGGCGGATCGGCAAAGATCATGTCGATGCTGCCGTCAGCCATGTGGTGCGTCAGATCCAGGCAATCGCCCTGATGGAGTCGCCCAAGATTGGTCTCGAAAACAAGGGGAGGAGCCTCTCCAGCATTTGTTGGCTGTTCGATCTCCTTGCCGATGAGATCATAAACCTCCTCGGCTTTAGCTTTCAGTGCTTTCAGGATGCGCCGGTCCACAACTCCCATCTTGAGCATCAATTCAATCGGCGACACTCCTGCTGCAAAGCAGATTCGATCCAAATCACTCCCTGATGGCATCGTCTTGCTGTCGCTGTAGTGCCGCAGTCGCTCTACCGGTATGCCTGTAGCATCAGCAAATTGTTTCATGGAAAACCCGTCGCTTTCCGGTATCCCCAACGCCCCAAAGAAATCAGAATGAATCATGAGCAAGTACTCTCAAAACCGTTCTCGCATTATTCGAATACTATAGTCTGTAGACTTTTAGTCTACATCAAAATAAACGCCAATGCAATCATCAGGAAATGAAAACCGGGGGGATACACCGTTGACCATCGAAGACGCATTTGGGTTGACTTTACAGGGTCTACGTAAAGCACGCAAGCTGTCTCAGGAAGAACTTGGATTTGAGAGCGGGTACCATCGCACATACATCAGCCAGCTTGAGCGGGGCCGGAAAAGTCCTTCCCTGAAAACGCTCTTCCAATTGGCCACAGCTTTGAAGATTCCGCCTTCCGAAGTGGTCCTGCGTGTGGAACGGTCCATTCTTGTCTCCGGGCAGAGCCTTGACCAAAAAGGAGCGGAGTCTAGTGAAGATAGTGCGGGTTGAGCGCCTGATCGATGCGGGCGGATTTTCCTCGTCTCAAGAATGGAAATCAATCGAAAGCCAGATTGTTGGCGCGGTACAATCCATTCAATGGCCACCCCATACAGGGGCTTTCACGCTTCGGGACGAGCCGGGCAAGAAACGCGGCGAAGGCAGCGGAGTCAAGCCGATAAAGGATGCCTGCATGCAGCATCTGAGCTCGCTTGGCTGGGGACTTGAAACGTGTCTGGATATTGCCACGCTGCGACGACCGGGGCCGATCGATGCAACAATTCCGGTTGGCAATCGCCTGTTTTGCATGGAGTGGGAAACCGGCAACATCTCTTCAAGCCATCGTGCCTTGAACAAAATGGCCCTGGGCATTCTCAAAGGTCTATTGATCGGCGGAGCCTTGGTGCTGCCCACTCGCGCCATGTACAAGTATCTTACCGATCGCGTTGGCAACTTTGCCGAAATCGAGCCCTACTTCGATCTCTGGAAAGCACTGCAGATTGACCTCGGTCTATTGGTGGTCATTGCAATCGAGCATGATGCGGTGAGCGGTTCGGTACCGCGTATTCCGAAAGGCACCGACGGCAGAGCGCTTCAGTAGTGGGTGCCTTCTTCTATCTCACCTCCGCTCCAGCACGATAATGTATTCCGTCCGCATGGTATTTGCAATTCCGGTAACTTGACGGGCTAAGCGCAGACCCAATTGAAATCCATACTGTGTGCTCATCTCAACGAGCATTTCATCTATGCCCGGAACATTGCCCGGAGATGTCCCTAATATCCTTCCAATCTGATTGTCATTGGTTCCCACTATGATCGTGCAGAATCGGCCAGGCCGCAAAACACGCCCGCACTCAGAGAGCACCGCTTCCATATCGGACTTGTAGAGATCGAGCTTCTGGCGGGGATTTCTGCCTCGCAAGCCGATCATCCTCTCACGCAATGCGTTTATGTCCGCACCGAGGGACTGTAAATGAAACGAATCGTTTTTCAGATAATCGATGGCAAAACTGTAGGGCGGGGAAAACAGGATGCCGTCCACGCTCGAATTGTGCAGTGGAAGAAATCTTGCATCTCCTTCCAAAGGGATTGCACGCACCGGTTCCACGCCCGCTTGAGCGATAGCCGCTTGGATCTTTTCAGCTACGAACAAGTACCGTTTAAGGATGGAGCGAAACTGCTCGTAGTGAGAGTTGCGGGTGCTCCTTTCCGAGTAGCCTGCGCTATCCAGATAGGCCAGGAGAAGGAAATTTCTGACCGCGCGGGAATTACAGCCTCCAGACACACCGGCGCCGACTGCCAGGGAAGGCATGTAATCCGCCGCAGGTTCTTGGAAGGAGCTGAAGGCGGGTCTCGATTCGACTTTTGCCCCTGGTTGAGCTTTCCCGATGATCTGTTGGAAGCTCTGGAAAAAGCCCCAACAATTCTTCAGGGCGGCTTGGATGGGCTCCAGGGGCACGGTTAACCCATCCAGCTTGGCCTGCGTCATGAACCGGCAAAATGGGCTCGCATCTACTCCTATGGATTTGATTCCCATGAGGCATGCCTCAATGAGTACCGTTCCGGAGCCCATCATCGGGTCCAGTATGGTCTCGCCGGGCTTCAGGCGCATTATGTTGATCAAAGCCTTGACCATCTGGGGGTGGAACTTGCCCCGATAGGGGAAGAGCCCGTGTGTCGCATAGCCGGTTTTGAACTGTTTCGATTCAAAAAAGGAGCGTAGCCTTGCCGATGAGTACCGCGGAAGTTGCAGGGCCTCACCGCTGCATATTAGAGTATGGTGTGTGGGCCGTTCACCCACCTGAGCGAAGTATGCGCCACGGAGGACAATCTCCTCATCGGTAAGGATTTTGCTCTCATAAAAAGCAAGCTCCAGTTCGTAGACTTCATTCAGACCGGGGATGAGTTGCAGATGGCCGGGAAAGAGCGGTCCATAGATACTATTTGAGAAAAGATCGGAGCTTTCTGAAAATGGTTTTTCCGGTATCGTTTCAACCACTTTTCCTCACCTCTGATGCAACCGTTCCCGCAGGCGCTCGTCTTCCGGCCGGGAAACGATCCCTTTCGACTTCTTCTCAGTTGCCTTTGGCATACCGCAACCGTATCTTCTCTAGGATGGCGTCTAAAAAGCCAAACCGAGGGCTTTTCCAGTCATTGGTGAGTGCCCCGGATCGCCTTTTCCGCAAGCTTCCAGCGGATATCCAGCAACTCACAAATACCCTCCCCCGCCAAAAACATGCGGAGGTGCCGATTGGTCGCACTTCTTTGGCTCCATCCAAATACGTTCCGGCCTCTTCATTGGCACTCTCCCGAAAGCGTCTTGGTTTCGTACGAATCGGGGTTCATCTTGAAAAGGGTCACTCGGCGGACACGCAAGGCCACTATGCACGCATCCTGACTCTGTGGTCAAGGGGCAACTGGTCCCAGGTCTTGCCCTCCAGGAGTCGGCCTGATTTCTTTTTGTTGGTGCCGCCCCATTGCTTGAAGAAGAAGGGAACCCTTGCTCTCAAGAACTGGTCTCGAATCTCGGTTACCCATAACCGGGACATGGGCCGGGCCTTAGGGCCTGATTCACCCCCCACGATAACCCAGTCGATACGATCCAGCTTCATGTCCACGAGGGATCCCAGAAGCGGCTCACAGGAAAGGAATTTGCACTTGGCCCCAGTCTGCCGCAAGTGCTCGATGCGATATAGGTAATCTGCATTTTCAACGCTCACGCCCATCCACACATTTGCAGGCCATGGCAGGTCCCTGCTGAGTTGCAGGAGCCTCGCCGAACGCTTGGTCAACACCTGAAACCGATGCTGGGGTGACCTTTGCATGGTCTGGAATACTCTTTCGATGAATTCGAACGGAATATCCTCGTGGAACAGGTCGCTCATGGAGTTCACGAAAATCATTCTTGATGTCTTCCAGGTTGCGGGTGCGTCGATGAGATTCTCGTGACACGTTCACATAGCTTCGGCTGCCCATAGCTCTGAGCCTCAAGGCGAGCCTCTCCGCGTAGCAGTTCTTACAGCCGGGACTTGTTTTTGAACATCCCGTCACCGGGTTCCAGGTTGCATCCGTCCATTCGATTTTGCTATTTGTTCCCATGACTACTTCCCAAGTATATCTTGAGCGATATTGACCGCTATTGAGGCCCCTCTGGGATTGCCGGCGGCAAAACAGAGTAGAAAGAGGGGGATGTTTTTCGAATTGTACAGTGCCCGCGGATTCGAAGCAACTTTCGCAAAAACTGTCTTGAGCCGCTCGATGAAGAACTTTCCAATCGTTTCAAAGTCGGCCTGCTTTTCAGGAGTGCCTTGCCGACCGAACATGGACAGTTGCCCCGTTGGTCGATAGAAAGCATCCTTCCATTCTTCCGTTCCAAACATTTTGGTTAACCTGGCGGCCCAGGCGCCACCGGGAGGCTTGTTCCGCATCAGGAGTCGATTGACCACTGCTCCAACAGGAAAGAGCACCCAGAGATCAATCGCTTTGGTGTGAGCGATAGCCTGAATCGTCTCCCACTCAACCTGCCCACCATATGGGTCCAGAAAGACAACCGCCCTTGTTTTGCCCCAATTGGTCGTCCTGCACCATGAGGTAAGGAATTGATTGGCTTCCTGCTGCTCGATGCGAACCTTATGTGCTTTCTCGGGATACCGCGCCTTAAGAAGCTCAAGCTCACGAACGTGATCGGAGGCAAGGTCCACGAACAGGTATTGATCAAAGGCCGGTTCCGGCGAAGGTATCGACATAAATGGTCTTGTACCAGGCCGCCCTGGGATTCTGGGTAAAGATCTTCATGTAAGCGGCAGGATACTTCTTGAGTCGCTCCAGCTTTTCTTCCGTCCAAGTCCCGCCGAATCTGTGGTGCAGGCTCATCATTCTTTCCAAGAAGGGTTGCGGAAAGGAAGGGCTTAGCAGGGCCACAAGTGATGATCGATGCTTGTTGGAGCACGCTTCCTATACGATATCTGGGGAATTGGCAAAATGGCGAATCTATGAAAAGGTGAACCAGACAGACGCATACGCAGAGGAACTCACTTTACCGAGCGGCGCCTTCGCTTCGATAAGCTCGAGCGGAGTACCGAATCCGGTTTCCGAGGGGCGTTCTCAAGTTTGAGGGAACCGTTGCGGATTGCGCACCATCCATGTTGGTCAACTGATCGTCCCGGTGCGGAGGGGCGGCGGCTGCAGGTTGAGTTGAAGGCAAGGGAAACGCAACGGAAAGATCGATACCCAAACAGTTCTGGAGGAGCGAGGTCCAGAACCCCAGCCCCGAGATGCAATGATTTCGTAAAAGGTGTTGCCGGGCACAGCCCGGTGGACTTCTATTTTGCTTAAGCCGCATTGTTCCACAGCGGAGGCAGCGTCCGGGCCGAAGCACGCTCAGGCCTCAGTCCCGGCCAATCGATCCAGGGAGTGATCGTGAACCCGGAAGGTGAACACGTTGTCTTCGTAGATCGGCGCATGTGCGTCAAAAAAGTTCTCCCAGGCAGTTCGCTAGGACATGTTGTGCTCGCCCTGGTCCTCTCGGATAACCTCCAAGTCCCGTGCAATGCGACCAAAATCGGCTTGACAAAACCGGAGGCGAAAAATTATAAAACACCTTTCTTGGTTGTAGGGTCATTCTGAGCCGTAGCGGGGACGATCCGGGGGCTGCCGTATCATGCTCCCTCGTGTGGCTTGGCGTGGCTTCAAGAATAACACCGTTCATGAGGAGGTGCCACACTTTGGCCAATCACAAGTCCGCTATCAAGCGTGCGAAGCAGAGCGAAGCACGTCGCATTCGGAACCGTTCTCGAAGAACCCGCATGAAGCATGTCATCAGGAGCCTCGAAGAAGCGGTGGCTTCGCGTAACGTCGACGAAGCGCAGAGCCGTCTCAAAGAGGCCATTTCGGTCATCGACCGGACCGCCTCCAAGGGTGTCATCCACAAAAACCATGCCTCGCGCAGAATTTCGCGCCTGACCCGGAAGGTTAACGCCCTGACCTAGGTGGCGACCAGGCAGACCCACTTCGCGGCAGCGATCAGGTCTTTGGCCGGCAGAGTTTGAGCACCAGTGCTTCGATCAGCAGGGGCGGAGCGGTGCCGGTGGTTTTGATGGCCAGGTCGGCTTCCCGGATGAGGCCGTGGATGCGGTAGAGTTCCGCTTCTGAGAAGGATTGGGCCTGCTGAACATAGCTGTTCACCACCCCGGAGGGAAGACCAAGCTTTCTGGCGAGTTCGGCGGCGGGCAGGCGTCGTGCGGCACCGTCCCGAGCCTGCCATAAGAGGCGGATCTGCCGGGCCAGCAGGGCCAGAATGCCAAGCGGGTGTTCACCGGCCAGGAGCAGATTTCTCAAAGAGGAGACGGCCTGCCGTGGCTGACCGTCACTCACAAAGCGCAGCAGTTCAAAAACCGTAAAAGACCGCTGCCCGGTAACAGCTTCTTCTACGTCCCCCAACTCGATTTTGTTTCGGTCCCCCACGTAGGCGACAAGCTTCTCTAATTCCCTCTGAAGGCGGAACAGGTCCACCCCCAGTTGTTCCACCAGGCAGGACGCAGCCTGCGGGGTGAGCTCCTTCTGGAACTGGCGGGCGCGTTTCTGCAGCCAGCGGGGCGCATCCCGTTCCGTGGGCGGATCGAACTGGACCAGCCACCCGCGGTCTGCCGCTGCCGCCTGGAGCTTCTCCAGCCCCTTCTTCTGGGTGCTGCTGAGCACCAGGCAGGCCGAGGGATATGGCTTGGCCAGATAGGCGATTACCGCTTTGAGCTGGTCCTTCGGCCATGCCTCGAGGTTCTGAACCATCACCAGGCGCCTCTTGCCGAACATCGGCAGCGCGCTCAGCCGCCCGAGCACCTCCTGGGCCGAATGCTCCCTGGCGAGCAGCCGTTCGCCATTCATAGTTCGCGCCCCGGCTGGCACGACCTGATCCAGGAGCCTCCGCCAGGCCTCTTCCTTGATGATCTCCCCTTCGCCCGCAAACAAGTAAACAGGCGCAATGGTGCCACCGGTGATCCGGTCGGTGAATTCGTCCGGGTACACGTTAAAAATTGCTCAGAAAACGGTCGTGAATGCGGATCGACATTTCCTTCGCCAGGTAGTCCAGGGTTTCGCGACGACTGTCGAAGCTGATATTGGGTTCGGCGTATTGAATCATCACCTGATAGTAGGTGAACTGAGGATCCTGCCAGAGCACCCGGCCGTCGCGAGTGTCCACGCAACGAATGTCGAGGGTCACGTAGAGGCGGGTTTGAATGGTCTCTTCGGCTTCCCGGTGTGCCACCGCCGACGTTGCAAGGTTGGTGATGCGCCCGCGAAAAACAGCTTCCGCCTCTTCGAGGGGAACTACCCGGAGCGAGCCCTTGGCAATGAATTCCTGGCGGAGGGCGCCGGCAAAGATGGCTCCCAAATCGGGTTCCGAGGTATTGTTTTCAAAAACAGGGATGGCGATGGCGCGCAGGCCGGGGCGAGGCCCCGGCCCTTCTCCCGAAAAATGGTAACCGCAGGAAGCGGGAACGATCAGCAAGGTAATGAGGAGGAGGTTCAGAAATGGCCGCTTCATCTCTGCTTAGCCGCCCTACACCACGATATTGACAAGCTGTCCCGGCACCACAACGATCTTTCTAACCGTCTTGTCGCGAATGAAATCCTGCGTCCTGGAATCCTGAACGGCTGCCTGCCGGAGGTCCTCATCGGTGGCACCCACCGGGACCATGATGCGGCTCCGCAGTTTGCCGTTGACCTGCACCACGATGAGCATCTCTTCGGCCTGCAGGGCCGCCTCGTCCCACTTGGGCCATGATACCGCCGTGACACTCCGGGTGTGCCCCAGGGCCTGCCAGAGTTCTTCGGCAATGTGGGGAACAATAGGTGCCAGGAGCAGGATCATATTCTCGATACCGTTCCTCATCACCGCCCAGTAGGGGCCTTCCCGCGAAGGTTGTTCCAGCAGCAGGTACATCTGGTTAACCAGTTCCATCACGGCCGCTATGGCGGTATTGAAGTGGAACCGGTCGCCGATGTCGTCGGTCACTTTTTTAATGGTCTGATGCGTTTTCCGGTTGAGTTCCAGCAGGGGTTTGGGCAGGTCCGTTCCCTCTGTTAGGCGCGGTGCGGCCGCCAGCTCTTGCTGATGGTCGGCCACCAGCCGCCAGATGCGGGAGAGAAAGCGGGCGGCACCTTCCACGCCCTGATCGCTCCATTCCAGGTCCTTTTCGGGAGGCGCGGCAAAGAGGCAGAAAAGGCGAACGGTATCGGCGCCATAGGTCTCGATCATCTCATCCGGGTCGACCACATTGCCTTTGGATTTGCTCATCTTGGCACCGTCTTTGATCACCATGCCCTGGGTCAGGAGGTTCAGGAAGGGTTCATCGACCTCGAGATATCCCAGGTCGCGCAGCACCTTGGTGAAGAAGCGGGCGTAGAGCAGGTGCAGGACGGCATGTTCGATCCCGCCGATGTATTGATCGACCGGCAGCCAGTAGTCCACCTTCCCGTGATCGAGAGGGGTTTCCCGGGACGTAGCGCAGGCGAACCGGGCAAAATACCAGGACGATTCCACAAAGGTGTCCATGGTATCGGTTTCACGCCGCCCGGGACCGCCGCATTGGGGGCAGGTGGCCTTCACAAACGGTTCATGAGCCGGAAGCGGTGAGGCGCCGTTGGGGAGCAGCTCCACTTCGGTGGGCAGGATCACGGGCAGGTCCTTTTCCGGAACCGGGACCACACCGCACCGCTCGCAGTAGATGATGGGAATCGGTGCCCCCCAATAGCGCTGGCGGGAGATTCCCCAGTCGCGGAGACGGTATTGTACGGTCATCTCGCCCAGATTCTGCGCAGCCAGGCTCTGGGTGATGGCTTCCCGTGCCTGGGCCGAGGTCATCCCATCGAAGGCCCCGGAATTACACAGCACCCCGTCTTCCTCAAAGGCGGCGGTGAGTTGCGCTGCAGTGGGCGGAGGTGCGCTCCCTTCCGGTTTGATGACCACCTGGATGGGCAACCGGTACTTGGTGGCGAATTCAAAATCGCGCTGGTCGTGAGCCGGGACGGCCATGACCGCGCCTGTGCCGTATTCCATGAGGACGAAGTTCGCCACGTAGATCGGCATTTTGGCCCGGGTCACCGGATTGATACAATAGCTGCCGGTAAAAACCCCTTCCTTTTCGAGCAGTTCGGTCTCCCGGTCGCTCCGCTTCGCCTGTTTCGTTTTCTCGACGAAACCCAGCACTGCCGCTTCCTGGGATGTACCGCGGCAGAGCTTTGCCGCCATGGGGTGTTCGGGGGCAAGACTCATGAAGGTTGCCCCGCAGACCGTATCGGCCCGCGTTGTGAAAACCGTGATCTCACCGTCGCCCGAGGCCAGGGGAAACACCAGACGGCTGCCGAAGCTCTTGCCGATCCAGTTGCGCTGCATGTTCAGGACCCGTTCGGGCCAGCCCGGGAGCTTGTCGGTGCAGTCGAGCAGTTCCTCCACATAGGCAGTGATACGGAAGAACCACTGGTCCATCTCCCTTTGCACGACCGGCTGGTCGCAACGCCAGCAGGCGCCGCCTTCGACCTGCTCGTTGGCCAGCACCGTATGGCAGGAGTCACACCAGTTGACGTAGGCGCTGCGCCGGTACGCCAGATCGCGTTCATACATTTTCAGAAAGAATGATTGTTCCCAGCGGTAATAGGAAACGTCGCAGGTGGCCAGCTCGCGCGACCAGTCGTAGGAAAACCCGAGCTTCTTGAGCTGGGTGCGCATGTAGTCGATATTGTCGTAGGTCCAGCGGGCCGGGTGGATGTTCGCCTTGATGGCGGCATTTTCGGCGGGCATGCCGAAGGCGTCCCAACCCATGGGGTGCAGGACGTTATAGCCCCGCATCATGAGAAAGCGGGCGACGACATCACCGATGGAGTAATTGCGCACATGCCCCATATGGATGCGGCCGGAAGGATAGGGGAACATCTCGAGCAGATAGTACTTCTTTCGGGAAGGATCCTCGTTCACCGCGAACCGCTTTTCCCGTTCCCAGCAGGCCTGCCATTTCTTTTCAATAGTCCTGGGTGCGTATCGAGCGTCCATAGAACTCCTCAAGCTTGCAGCACGGATGGAGTGAGACCGGCAGCATCCCGCCCCCGAGCGGGAAGACCCTTCCCATTCGAGGTGTTGTCAGGAAGCCAGCCGTTTGTATCACATGCCACCCGCTTTCGCAACCGCAAGGCCGATGAGCTTCAGCCGCAGGCTGCTTCAAGGGCGGGAGAACCCGCCAGCATCAGCCGATTGGCTTCAGGATTCGGGAGGTTGATCCTGAGGCTGGGGCTTGTAGTAGTTGGGATAGAGTTTCCGGGCGCACTCCGGGCAGATGCCGTGGCTGAATTCCGCTCTGGAATGCTCCAGCAGGTAAGCCTCCAAGCGAGTCCAGTAGCCTTTGTCGTCGCGGATGCTCTTGCAGGAAGCGCAAATGGGCAGCAGCCCGCTCAGCTCACGCACCTGCCCCAGGGCGTCCTGAAGCTCTTTGATGAGCCGCTCACGCTCTTCGTCGGCGTGCTTGCGGGCGGTGATGTCGCGAACGATGACCAGCACTTCGTCTTCCCAGCTCACCACGATGCGGGCCTCATGGGAGCGAATCTGCTTGTCAACCGGGAGACGATACTCGAAGATCTGCGTCCTGTTGGTTTGAAAAGCCCGTTGCATACAAGCCTCCATCTTTTGCGCCAGCTTTTCCGGAAGGATCTCCCGCACCTTCTTGCCCAAAATCCCGGCCATGGGGAATACGCGAGAGGCACCTTTGGCTCCCTTGAAATCGAGGTAGGTGCCGTCTTTGCCGATCCGCAGCATCAGGTCGGGGATGGCGTTCAATAGTGCCTGGTGCCTCGCTTCACTCCGTCGGAGCGCCTGTTCCGAGCGGCGCAGGGCCGCGGTGTAGCGGCGCACGAGAAGATAGAGCATAGCGGTGGTCGCCGCCAGGAAGATGAGCAGTTGAAGATGGTTCACCGCATCAAGGGTGAGAGTATCGGTGATCCAGACGCTCGGCAGTTTCTCGACCAGCAGTAACCAGGCTGCCGCGACCAGGGCATAAGCGGCAACAATCCGAAAGGGTGTCAAACCCTCACCGGTGGGCAGTCTCAACTTCGGTGGCTTTTTCATGGTTCCCCGGGACTTTGAAGGGTAAAGGCTGCGAGCCGGTGATGGCACGGAGCGGCGGCGACGGCCGCTCGGCTGCCTTGGTCATCCGCACTGGGCAATATGGAAGAACCGGGCCCGCCGGAAGAATATAATGCAAACGGCGGCGGTTTGAGGACAGGAATTTCACCTGCCTGGCAAAATAGTGGCACGAAGCGGCTGACGTTGCCAGCGTGGAGGCGGAATAGTTGAACCGGGAAAGGAAAGAGGGGGCGACCAGTCCCAGTTCGTGGTTACCCATGATGGAAAGAATATTGGGTTATCGAACGAGCTGCAGCACTTTCTCGGGGTCGGGTCCGTAGCCGATATTATCGCCCAGTGACACAATACGGCCTGCCTTTACCCGATCAATGTCGGCCAGCACCTCCTTGAAGGCTGCAAGGTTGCTGTGAATGTCCGAGACAATGGCGATGCGCATGACTGTCATCCTTCCCCGACTGTGCTATCATAACGCTGACAGAGAAAGGAATCCAGGCAGGCCATGAAGCGTTCCGGCATTATCTCCGTTGTTCTGATCGTGATCCTGGGCTGGGGAGGCAACCCCCACGCGAGTCACTCGGAGACGTTGCCGCCATATCCGCTGGAGACCACCCGTGTGCAGCCGTCAGCCTTCGAGGCAGACCGGGCCGAGGCCCTGTTCTTCCTTGCCCGCCTGGAAAACCCTCGGCTGGCATGGGATGCCTGTTTGTCACGAAGAGCCTTCAAACGAGCCAAAGAAATGGTGGAGGGAGGGTATTTCGCCCATCGGCATCCGCGGACGGGTGAAAACCCTGCCTGGGAAATGGTTGGTCGGTGCGGTCACTATCGCTATGCGGCGGAAAATCTGATCCAGGGTTACGAAGCTGCCGATATCAGCCATCGTGCCCTGATGGAAAGCCCCACTCACCACGCCAACATCATGAGCAGTCGGCACCAATTGGTCGGGGTGGGTTGCTATGAGCAGGTCTGTGTTCAACTCTTTGCAGGACGGTAATCGCTTGCGGCACTATCCGCCGGTTGCCGCTCCTCATTCCTCCTCTTCGGGACAGAACCGTTCCATGAGATCCTCCAGAATCCCGATACAACCCAGGCGGGAGTCATCCTCACCGAGGATGGGTCCAAAATCCGCTTTCAGATTGGTGATGCGGCCACCGGTGAGGGAAAGATACTGGCCTTCATAGCATCCGGGGGTTCCTGCCAGGCAGGTTGCCACTGCGGCTTTCAAGCGCTTGTTTTTAAGGGAATTCAAGAGATTATACCCGATCAGCTTCTCCCTGGACGATCCCCAGATGCGGAGGATGGTGTCGTTACAGGCGGTGATGGTCCCCTTTTCATCGATGTGGATGATCCCGAGCGGGGAATTGTCAAAAATCATACGATACTTTGCTTCAGATTCGCGCAGCTTCTTTTCCGCCTGCTTGCGCATGATGATATCTCGCACCGTGCCGATGGTACCCTTGTATTCGCCCTGGTCATCTAAAATCGGAGAAACCGACAGGATGACGGGAATTCTGCGGCCATCCCCGGCGAGCATTTCGGTTTCGCAGGAAGTCTTCTCTGCCAGCCTCGGAGGGTTCTCGTCCCGCTCGCAGACGGTTTTGGCCGCCGGAGCCAGCAAATCCTGCTCCCGCCGCCCGATCAATTCCTCACTGGAATACGCGAGCATTTCGCAGAGCTGTCGGTTGACGTAGACAATCACGCCGTTTTCGTCATGAACGCTCAATCCTTCATTCATCGTTTCCACCAGCATGCGGAAGAGCTGTTCGCTTTTGCGCAGCGATTCTTCAGCCGTTTTGCGCTCGGTGATATCGCGAATCGATTCGATAGCCCCGGTCAGCCGACCCTGGGTATCATAAAGGGGCGAAGCCTTTCCCCAGAGGTAGGCCCCCTGCCCGCCGTAGATGAAGGGAGCGTAAGTCTCAGCACAGAGATCCTGTCCCTGCTGCTCCACCAAGTGATATCCCTCTTGCGAGCCGGCCTTGCCGGTCATCACCAAATCGATCAGAATGGGTTTGGGTTCACCATAGAAAGGAACGGCGTAGAGATAGTCACCCTTGCCGAGAATCTCCTGCTTTGCCAGGCCTGTGATCTTCTCCATGGCGCGGTTCCAGGCGATCACCCGGCTGTTGGAATCGATCACAAAAGTGGCGTCGGGAAGAAACTCGATGATGGCCAGGGATTGCTGGTGTGAGAGTTGAACGATCTGCTCGGCTGGTTCAGCCGATGTTTCGGACTCGGCCAGTTCACGGCAGACTCGCAACAGCTCATTGATAAGATCGGTTTGGGAGGCACACCCTTTCTTCATGGTAGAACCCTCAAGTCGCAGGTAGCTCAGCTCGGAAATTATCAACACGCGCCTTAAAATAAGGAAATCAACTCAGTCTTGTCAGTCCCTTGAGAGTCACTTCAAGTTGGTAATAGGCAATAGGAAAGCCTAAATGAGCGCTCCTTGTCAAGCCGCTTAAAGCGCCTTTCTCAGCGTTCGGGTTGTTTGGGAGGCGTGCGACGGTTCTTCCATAAGTTCCTCCGGGTGGCGCACGCAGTGGCTGATCAGTTGACGGCCGCGAATCTTGTAGTAAGGACACTGGCGGCAGTCGTACCGTTCATGCAGCATTTTGCGCAGCAACTCGTCCCCGGCAAATCTTCTCGCACGGATTATCCATTTCGCTGGTAGTTTCAGTGGCCATGGTCTGTTTCTGAATTATCCAGGATAGACGTTCCCGGTTTCAAGGATGTACCAGCCCTGCGGTGTCTTTCCCAATAGCAGGTTGACGATCCATCCCTCTCGGCAGTGGTCGCTGATTTCCTGTGGCACCTTGATTTCAAGCGTACCGGAAATGCTCGTTCCGGAAAGTACCAGCATTCCGGGCTGCACCTCCTCGACCGTGAAATAGTCATCCAGTTCATCGGTCCAGTGGCGAGGGGCGTAATGCTGGGCGAAGTTGTACAGGAGACGCGCCAGCCGTTCCGCCGCCGGCAGTTCTCTCGCCGCTTCAGCGGCCATCCGGTCCCCGCGCTCCGCGTCCTCTGGGCTGATATGGCCATGTTCCTCCAACCAGTGGACCAGCTTGCGGACCACAGTCCCCGCAGCCTGCAGCAGAGCTTCCGAAGCCATCACCTTGCGGATCATGAAATAGTTGAGGAAATTGTACAACGCGGGGGGGATCTTTTCCGGAGCAAAGATGGCACAGAATTCAAGATCTTTTTGAAAATAGAGCCTCTCGTAGAGGGTGATTTCGGATGATCTGGCCAAGTCGTGATGTCCATACCCGTTCAGACAATTCCGCAGAATGTCGATGATTTCTTCGTAGCGTCGGAAGGTCCTCGGTTTCAGGCGTTTTCGCTGGTCTTTGAGGAACCGTTCGAGCACTTCATCGATGTTCGGGCGCGCAATAGTCGGAAAAGGCAATACCTTTCCGGGGTCTTTCGTGGTGTTCAACAACTCGAGTCTCCGTTTCATAGGCAATGATCTCCCTGAAGAACCTCCTTCAAGTCCTTCGGTTTTCCCTTGCTGCCTGTCCCTTCCCCTATACCCGTTGGCCGCATTGCGGGCAGTAGGAAAAGGATGGTTCGAGGCGATAGCCACACCTGGAACAGTGGCCTCGACCGTACGCGGGGGAGGGTGACGGGGCACCCTGGTCAGGCGGAGCAACTGCTCCACAGCGATCACAGATCACCAGCGGTTCCCCTCGTTTGACCGGAAAGAGCGGGATGAAGAAGAGACTCAGGTAGCCATCGACCCGCCTGAGCCGACCCTGAGCCAAGCCACAGGACCGACACAGGCGGGGCCTGTCGTCGAGTGTGATGGTCCGGGGTTGGACCCCACCGATGAGAAAAAACATCGCACTTCCTTGTTTCCGCTCAATATTCTGGACGGTGAGCGCTTCCGGTATCTGCCCGTCCGCCTCAGATTCCTTTTAGCACAATAAACTGTGAAAGGCTATGCGGCAAACACGGGACCGGCCCTCCGGGTCACCGGGTAGCGGCCTTCAGCAGGGCCACTGCCTCGCTCAGGCGGTTGCTGAGCGCTGGGTCGTCGAGATGTTTTTCGATGAGTCGTTCGAAGGCCGAGCCCACAACCACGCCGTCGGCAAGAGCGCCAATGGCTCGCACCTGTTCCGGGTTTGAGATCCCAAAGCCGACGCAGATCGGTATCCCGCGGGAGCGGGCACGAAGCGGTGCGACCACCTGGGAGACCTCGTCGAAGTCCAGACCCTGGCTTCCGGTAACGCCGGTCATGGAGACCAGATAGAGGAACCCCGAGGCCTTCTCGGCAATCGCGGCCATTCGTTCAGGAGGGGTCGTCAGGGCAACCAGCCTTATCAGGGCCAGTTCCTTACCGTCCCATTGCGCCGTCATCTCCGCGGATTCTTCGGGCGGCAGATCGACCACCAGCACTCCATCCACCCCGGCGGCCAGCGCTTCCGTGTAAAACTGGCCCGGCCCGTAGTGAAGGATCGGGTTGTAGTAACTGAACAGGACGATGGGAATCTCGGTGGTGCGGCGGAGGTCTCGGGCCATCTCGAGGACTTTGGCAAGGGTCACCCCGGCGCTCAAAGCTCGCGCCGACGAACGTTGGATGACGGGGCCATCCGCCGTTGGGTCGGAAAACGGTACTCCCAGTTCCAGAATGTCCAAGCCGGCATGGCACATGGCCTCGATCAGGACGGTGGAAATCGATATGGAGGGATCCCCGGCGGTCACGAAGCCGACTAACGCCTTTTCGCCCTTCTTCTGCAAAGCATCGAATACATCAGTCATGCGATTCATACTGTTGCCCCTTGTGACTCTATGACTCTGATTCCGGGCCCGTAGGCCGAGTGGATACGATTCCCAGGTCCTTATCGCCGCGCCCGGAAAGACAGACCAGAATGGCCTGCACCGATGGCCGCCCGGCGGCCTCGAGGAGTGCCTTGGCCAAGGCGTGCGCACTCTCCAGGGCGGGAATGATCCCTTCCGTGGCACAGAGCGCATGGAAGGCTGCAAGTGCCTGGTCGTCCCGGATGGCTTCATAGCGCACCCGGCCGCAGTCCTTGAATAGGGCGTGTTCTGGACCTACCCCCGGATAATCGAGACCGGCCGAGATGGAGTGTGCTTCCTGGATCTGGCCGTCACCATCCTGCAGCACGTAAGACTTGGAGCCGTGGAGAACGCCTACCGCCCCGGCTCCAAGAGTAGCGGCGTGTTTACCGGTGGTGATGCCCAGCCCGGCGGCTTCCACGCCCACCATGGCGACCTCGTCTTCCAGAAAGGGATAGAACAGCCCCATGGCGTTGCTGCCGCCTCCCACACAGGCCACCAGCAGGTCGGGAAGCCGCCCCCGGGCTTTCAGGATCTGCCCTCGGGCCTCATCTCCGATCACCCGCTGAAAATTGCGGACCATCACGGGGTAGGGATGAGGGCCTGCCACCGACCCGATGATATAGAAGGTATCCCGCACGGCCGAAACCCAGTAGCGGATGGCTTCGCTCATGGCATCCTTGAGAGTTCCGGTGCCGGTGGTGACGGGCACTACCTCCGCTCCCAGCAGCTCCATGCGCTGAACATTGGCAGCCTGCCGCCGGATGTCCTCGGTTCCCATGAAGATCCGGCATTCCATTCCGAAAAGGGCCGCCACGGTCGCCGTTGCCACCCCATGCTGGCCGGCCCCGGTCTCGGCGATTACCTTCTGCTTTCCCATCCAGCGGGCCAGGAGCGCCTGCCCCAGGGTGTTGTTGATCTTGTGGGCGCCCGTGTGGGCCAGGTCCTCACGCTTGAGGTAGATGGCGGCCCCGCCGACCCGAGCGCTCAATCGGCCAGCATGGAAGAGCGGCGTCGGACGACCGGCATAATGCTGCAACAGCTCACCGAGCTCCCGTTGAAACCGTTCCTGCCCGCTGATCCGCTGATAGGCCTCATCCAGTTCCAACAAAGCGGGCATGAGCGTTTCTGCCACATAGCGCCCGCCGTAGGGGCCGAAATGGCCTCCGGGATCGGGATAGGAAGTGAGTGCTGAATACTGGCCGATGGTTGCTGAAGGGGCGTTTGCGGTCATGAGAAGATCCTCCTTGGCTGCCGGGAGCAGGTTGTCGAGGCAACTGCTTCAAGCAGACGGTTGACTTTGTCGATATCCTTTCTCCCAGGCGAGAGTTCCACTCCCGAGCTCACATCGACGGCATCGGGCGAGGCTTCCTGAATAGCCTGGGAGACATTGTCCGGGTTGAGTCCTCCTGCCAGGATCACGGGGTTGTTCGTTGGAAGGTCGGCCGCAGCGCGCCAGTTCCAGGCGAGCGCATTGCCGCCGGGGAGCGGCCCGCCGGCGCATTCGATGAGATAGGCCGAGGCAGCGAACGAATGGTACTGGTCGAGGGAAGGGGTGCCGTTGAGGAAGAGAGCCTTGATGACCTGAACTCCGCGCCTCTGAAGCTCCTCCACCAGTTGTGGAGATTCTCTGCCATGCAGCTGCACCGCCCGGAGCTTGCACCGGTCGATTTTGTCGAGGATCAGCGCCAGGGGGTCGTTGACGAACACCCCGACCGGACAAATCGTGGGCGGCAGGTTCCGCACAATCTCCCCAGCCTGCTCGTCGCTCACATGCCGGGGACTGGGTGGATAGAATACGCACCCGATGGCGTCCACGCCCAGTTCGGCACAGGCCACTGCTTCATCTACCCGGATCAGGCCGCAGACCTTGACCTGCGGGGTGTTGGCACTGTTTGTGACGATGGCCATGGTTTCCCCTCTTGTCCTTCAAACCGTTTGCCCCAGCAATTCCCGGAGATGCTTTGCGGGATCGGGGGCTCGTACCAGGCTTTCACCGATCAGAAAATTCCAGACCCCTGCCGCCATGAGCTCCTCGACTTGCGCCCGGTGATGGATACCGCTTTCCGCGACGGCGACCTGCCCGGCTTCGAGCCGTCGGGCCAGCTTCACCGAGGTCTGGAGATCCGTTTGAAAGGTAGTCAAATCGCGGTTGTTAATGCCGATCAGGTTAGCGCCGGCCAGTGTCGCTGAGGCCAATTCCGCTTCCGAGTGGACCTCGACCAGGGCGTCCAGCGACAGGTTCCGGCAGAGGCCGAGGAGATCCCGCAGCATTTCCCCGGTGAGTGCCCGGACGATGAGCAGCACGGCATCTGCACCCATGGCCGCCGTTTCATAGAGCTGGTAGGGGGAGAGGATAAAATCCTTTCTCAGCACCGGGAGGCTGACGGCATTCCGCACGCGCTGCAAATCGTCGGGTCTGGCCTGAAAGAAGGAGCGTTCGGTGAGGACCGAAATGGCCGCCGCCCCGCCTCTTTCGTATGCCCGAGCGAGTTGCACCGGTTCGAGATCGGGCCGGATTGCCCCGCGCGAGGGAGAAGCTCGTTTGATTTCGGCAATGATATTGGCGCAAGCGGGGCCGGGAGCGGCGAGTCCGGCCAACAAGGGTCGACGTTCTTGCCCCTTGCTCGCCGCCTTCAAGAGGGATCCTTCCGGGATTTCTCTTTGCGCCTGCGCCACTTCCTGCTGCTTCCTGGCGATAATCTGACTCAAAAAATCCACTGTTATTGTTCCTTCACTTGATCTGAATCGATCTCACATTACTGCCCGTCACTCATCACTTTCCCGTGGAACGTCGCGCTAGCCATGGTCATTGGTGAAGCGGACCAGGGCTTCGAGTTTTGCCGCTGCCCTGCCTTCATCAAGGGCCAACTCAGCGGCCCGAATCGCCTCGGGAAAACCTCCGGCGACACCGGCCGCAATGAGAGCGGCAGCGGCGTTCACCACCGTGATATCGCGTTTTGGGCCCTTTTTGCCAGCGAGAATCCCCCGGGTGATGGCCGCGTTAACCGAAGCCTCGCCACCGGCGATCTCTTCGCGCCGGGCCTGCCGTCCCAGGAGTTGCTGGGGGGTGAGATCATAGGTGCGGATGATGCCGTCCTTGAGTTCGGTGACCCGCGTGGGAGCGCAGACCGATATTTCGTCGAGCCCGTCATGCCCGTGAACCACCAAGGCGCGCCGGGTGCCAAGGAGTCGCAGGGCTTGGGCAAACATCTCGGTGAGCTCGGGAGCATAAACCCCGAGAAGCTGACAGTTGGCACCCGCCGGGTTGGTGAGGGGGCCCAGCATGTTGAAGATGGACCGGATGCCAAGATCCCGCCGGGGTTTGGCCGCGTGCCGCATGGCCCCGTGGTAGAGGGGGGCGAAAAGAAAACCGATGCCGATCTCACCGATGGCTTCCTCGACAATTTCCGGCATCACCTCGAGTCGCACCCCCAGTGCTTCCAGCAGATCAGCACTGCCGCATTGGCTGGAAACCGAGCGGTTTCCGTGCTTGGCGACGGTGACCCCGCAGCCGGCGACCACAAAGGCTGCAGTGGTGGAAATATTGAAAGTCCCGGCTCGATCCCCGCCGGTGCCGCAGGTATCTACCACGGTCTGGGCGGTGACTTGGACGCGGCTGGCTTTGCGCCGCATGGCGCGGGCCGCGCCCGCCAGTTCGGCAAAGGTTTCCCCCTTGGTGGCGAGAGCCGCCATGACGCCCCCGATCTGAGCCTCGCTGGCTGATCCTGACATGATTTCCGTCATTACCTCGGCCATTTCCGATTCATCGAGATCCTGTCTTTGAACCATCTTCTTGAGACTTTCCTGAATCATGCCCGCTTCCTTTCTTGGCTGTTGGCTCTTGGCTCTTAGCCTGTGGCTTACAGTCGGGACCGGCCGGATCTGGTACGGTCGAGAAAGTTTCTTAACAGCCGCTTGCCAACGGGCGTCATGATTGACTCAGGATGGAACTGAATCCCTTCCGTCATATGCTCCCGGTGACGAATCCCCATGATTTCCCCATCTTCCGCTTCCGCGGTAATGGTCAGGCATGGTGGCAAATGCTCCCGCGAAACCGCCAGGGAATGGTACCGCATGGCCTGAAAGGGGCTTTGAATGCCACGGTAGAGGGACTCCCCGTCGGCGCTAACCGTCGAAACCTTGCCATGCATGAGCTGCCTGGCGCCGATGACTTTGCCGCCGAAAGCCACGGCAATGGCCTGGTGACCCAGACAGACCCCCAGCAGGGGGATCTTCCCGGAAAAGGTCTGAATGGCTTCGATGCAGATCCCGGCGTCCTCCGGTCGGCATGGGCCGGGTGAGATCACCAGGCCTTTAGGGTTCCTCTTCCGGATGTCACCCAGCGAAAGCCGGTCGTTGCGGACGACGTCGACTTCAGCGCCAAGCATCAGCAGATACTGCACCAAGTTGTAGGTAAACGAATCGTAATTGTCGATCATCAGGATCATGTAATTCTTCCTCCCTTAAACTGAATATTGAAGACGAAACCGCCGGGTCGGTCGTTTTCTGCTTCCGAACGCTCCCCTTACCCCCTCACGCCCTATGCCTTACCGCTCACTCTCGTACCCCCTCGCCCGCCCGGTGTACAAGCTCCAGGGCCTTCTGCATCGCCCTGGCCTTGTTGAGGGTTTCCACCCGTTCTCGCTCCGGATCTGAATCGGCTACGATACCGGCCCCGGAGCGCACCGTGAGCGTCCCGTTCTGGATGGCAGCGGTGCGAATGGTGATGGCCAGATCCATATTGCCGGTGAAAGAAATGTAGCCGATGGCTCCACCGTAAGGGCCGCGAGGCTCCGCTTCAAGTTCGGCGATGATTTCCATAGCCCGGATCTTCGGGGCGCCGCTGAGCGTTCCGCCCGGGAAAGTGGCCCGCAGCAGGTCGAAGGCATCGCAGTCGGCTCGCAGGTCGCATGAAATGTTGGAAACCAGATGCATCACGTGGGAAAACCGATCAACAACCATCAGGTCGGTTACCTGGACGGTGCCGATTTCCGCCACCCGGCCGAGGTCATTGCGCCCGAGATCGACCAGCATCAGATGTTCGGCGCGTTCCTTGGGGTCCTGGAGCAGTTCATCGGCCAGCTGACGGTCCTGCTGTTCGGTCCTGCCGCGTGGCTTGGTGCCGGCGATGGGCCGCAGGGTAGCCACCCCGGAATCCAGGCGGACCATGGTTTCCGGTGAGGAACCGATCAACACGGTATCATCCAGATGCATGAAATAGAGGTATGGAGAGGGATTGATATAGCGCTGGACGCGATACAGCCACCAGGGATTCGGGGGCGGCGAACAGCCGAAGGGCTGGGAAATGACTGCCTGGATGATATCGCCGGCGGTAATGTATTCTTTGATCCGGGAGACCTGAGCACGGAAGGCGTCAGGAGCTACCCGCGGGGTCAGCTCAAAGGGCCCCTCAGGCATGATGGGAGGCTCGTTCAAAGGTTGCGCGAGCAGCGCGCGCATCTCGGCGACGGCGTGGAGCGCCTCGTCGTAGGCGTCCTGCGGGTCTCTGCCGTCGAGGAAGGAATAGGTCACCAGGCTCAGGGTGTGCTTGATATTGTCGAAGATGAAGAGGCGGTCCGGGATGATGAAATGTGCGAGCGGCAGGTGCTCGGGATAGGCATTGGGGATTGCCTCAAAAAACGAGACGAATTCATAGGCGATATACCCTACCATCCCTCCCCAGAAGCGGGGCAGGCCGGGGATGGAAACCGGGCGATAGCTGGCCATCAGGGCACGGAGAACCGATAGCGGATCGCCCTCGTGCGGAATCTGCCGAAGTGGTCCGGCGTTCTCCACCTCAACCCGGTCGCGATAGACCCGAATGCTCTGGTGGGCCGACGCTCCCAGGAAACTATACCGGCCCCAGCGCTCCCCCCCCTCGACGCTTTCAAGCAGGAACACCGGTCCATGGTTGGCATAGACCTTAGCCAGAGCCGACAAAGGGGTCTCGGTATCGGCGAGGATGTCCATGCAGAACGGGATGACATTGCTGCGGTCGGCCAGGGCGATGAATTCCGTTCTGTCCGGGAAAATCTTCAATTGCATGGGCGCTGCCTCTCTTCCATGCGGCAAATCCGGCAGAAGGCCGGGTGCCGGTTCGGTTCAGAACGTGATGGTCTCAAAAATCGGTCCAATCTGTCGGCAGAGATCCTCGAACTGCGATGGGTAGAGCGACTGGGTGCCGTCGCTCAGGGCCGTCTCCGGGGCGTGGTGCACCTCGACCATGAGGCCATGAGCGCCGACTGCTACGGCGGCGCGGCTGAGAGGGATGACCTGGCCGCGCCGCCCGGCAGCATGGCTGGGATCGACGATAATCGGTAGGTGGCTTTCCTTCTGAACCACCGGAATCGAGGAGAGGTCCAGGGTATTGCGGCTGTGATGGGCGAAGGTTCGAACTCCCCGTTCGCACAGGATGACCTTGGCGTTGCCGCCCTCCATGATGTATTCGGCGGCCATGAGCCATTCTTCGACGGTGGCGGACATCCCGCGTTTGAGCAGGATCGGCTTGGTGGCTCGCCCTGCCCGCCTGAGTAGGCTGAAGTTCTGCATGTTGCGAGCCCCGATCTGAATGACGTCGGCGTATTCCTCGATGAGGTCGAACACTTCGTGGTCAATGGCTTCGGTCACCACCGGCATGCCGGTTTCCGTCCGCACCCGGGCCAGGATCTGGAGACCTTCCCGGCCGAGACCCTGGAAGGCGTAAGGCGATGTCCTGGGCTTGAAGGCGCCGCCCCGGAAGAGCTCGGCTCCGGCGCGCTTCACATGTTGGGCGATGGTCAATGCCTGGCCTTCGCTTTCGATGGCACAGGGGCCGGCGATGATCGTGAGATGACCGTTGCCGATTGCCACCGCTCCCACCTGGATCACCGTATCGTCGGGCTGCGATTCGCGGCTGACCAGCTTGTACGGATGAGTCACCGGGATGGCCTCTTTCACCCCGGCCATACTCAGGAAGAGACTGGGTTCAACGGGACCATGATTGTGCAGCACGCAAATGGCAACCCGGTGGCCTCCCGGAATCGGGCGGGCGGTACAGCCGTGAGCCTCGATGACCGCCACTACCGCGTCAATTTCCGTCTGTGTGGCCTTCTGATCCATGACTACCAGCATGATGGGGACTCCTTCCTTGAATAGCCTGGGACAAGGACAAAAAAAGGGGATTGCAGGAAGTTCCCACAGTCCCCTTTGAAAAACGAAGGACCGTGAGCCGGTGGGCCCACGGTCCCTGATTATCGCGATTGCTGATGGCTCAATCAGGCAGAACTACGTTGGCACACCCTCCCTGCCAGCTTGCCACCACCAGCACCAAAACCCAAAAGATTGTGACGCCTTGCTAAGCACTCATTGCCTCCTGTTGATTGATTTCGTGGCCTTCATACCCAGACAGTGAGCCTTTGTCAAGACCTTTGTGATGAGTTCCTCTTCCTTGCGGCGGCGAGCGCCCTGGATGTGGACGACGGCCACCGGGCAGCATGAGCGGAGTGCGGTCCTGGAAGGTGAGGGGACCAACATCCCCTCCCGGGTGAGGAGCGGGAAGGGATAGGGTTTTCGTGGTTTCTATGAGGGAAGTTGCAGCATCCGGTCCAGGGCCAGCAGGGCGTCAGCCTTGATGTCGTCGGGCACGGTCACCCGATTGACCGCACCGAGATTCTCCAGGGTCCAGAGGAGGTTTTGCAGGTTGATCCGGAACATGCTCGGGCAGAGGGCGTGTTGCAGTGGCAGCACGGTTCTGTCCGGGTATTCGAGGGCGAGCCGATGGATCAGGTTGATCTCGGTGCCGATCACGATCGTGCTCCCGGGCGGGGCTCCTTTCACGTACTTGACGATAAATCCGGTGGAACCGGACGCATCGGCGAGCGCTACGACCTCCTGGGTGCATTCGGGATGGACTACGATCTTGGCGTTGGGATACTGTTCGCGGGCACGGCGCAGATGCTTCTCTTGGAAGCGGGTGTGTACCTGGCAGAAGCCGTTCCAGAGGATGAGGCGAGCCTGCTGGATGGTTTCGGGACGGTGGTTCCCGCCCAGCGGCTGTTTCGGGTCCCAGAGGATCATCTCGTCAGGTTCCAGCCCAATCCTGTTGCCGACGTTACGGCCAAGATGCTGATCGGGAATGAAGAGGATCTTCTGACCGAGGCTAAATGCGCGGCGCACCGCGGCTTCACCATTGGATGAGGTGCAGACGAGCCCCCCATGGAGGCCGCAAAAGGCTTTCAGGTGAGCGTCCGAATTCATGTACACAATGGGAATGACCGCATCGCTCCCGGCAAGGGGAAGGATTTCCCGCCAAGCCGTTTCCACCTCATGGACCTTGGCCATGTCGGCCATCGAACAGCCGGCTTCGAGATCGGGGATCTGCACGGTCTGGTGCGGTTGGGCCAGAATGGCCGCACTTTCGGCCATGAAATGGACGCCGCAGAACACAATGAAACGGGCTTCCCGGTTTGCCGCCGCCTTTTGGGAAAGGTCGAAGGAGTCCCCGCGAAAATCTCCCAGCTCGACAATTTCTTTGCGCTGATAGTGGTGGGTCAGAATCAGCAATTCGTTGCCTAGTTTATCTTTGAACTGACGAATACGCGCAGCGAGCTCTACTGGATTGTCGGTCGTGGTCATCGTTTCTCCGGTCAGATATCGGTTTTGGCATCAACAGACGCAGCATATCCAATTTGTGGTAAAAAGGTATACAAAAATTCCTGACACTTGCCAATCGGGGGGCGGGGGGACACTGACGAACAGAGGCGGATGAGACAGGAGGCAGGCCGCAATCCACCTGTCTCCGGCGGGATCGGACTAGATCAGGAAGAGTAGTGGTAAGGCGGCCCCATGTCATCAAAGGAGAAGTTCAGAAAGACATGATGGCTGTCAATATCGAGAATGCGCAGATCGTCCGTCTGAGAGAGGTCACCCAAGATGACGGAAAAATGGCTGCCGTACTTTTGTTTGACCTTTTCGACGGGCACCTCATAGGGGATGAATTCCTTCATGCCCCTGGCTTTCAGCTTCTCCGTCAGTCTGGGGTCGGTCAGTGATTCGAAGGTGGTGAGAATCAGGACGGGTCCCGTTCCCTTAAAAATGATTCCGGCTTTCATCTTAGGCTGAGTGGTCCAAGCACTACGGCATACAGCCCACAATCACACTTTCACCATCCAGGTTATCGTCAGGAGCAGTGGATAAAAGAAGCCTGTGGCCGCTCGTCGCAAAGCCTCACAGGAAGCGTTAAATTCGCCCGTACGTTTGATCAGCCGCCTGCTTTCAAGTGTTATGAGAATATCGTACTTTGTCAAGCAGCGCCGAAAGGTTTGCCTGTTGTTCCTTCAGCAAAGAAAGCACCGATTGCTGCCATGTCCCGGGCGAGGCGGCAGGGAGGAAGGCTCCGGAGAAACGTCTGGCCGTAGCTTTTGGTACGCAGGCGGATATCAAAGATGGCAATAACTCCGCGGTCCAGGGAGGAGCGGATGAGTCGCCCGACACCCTGCTTGAGCTGGAGAACGGTGCGGGGCACCTGGTATTCGAAAAAGGCACTCCGGCCCTGGCTGGTCATTTGCTCCATGCGTGCGGCAATGAGTGGATCGTCCGGCACTTCGAAGGGAAGCTTATCGATGAGCAGACAGCTCAGGGCTTCTCCGGGAACATCGACGCCCTGCCAGAAGGAACTGGTAGCGAGGAGAACGGAATCGATCTGTTCCTTGAATTCGGCAAGCAAGATCCGTTTCGGTTTCTGCCCCTGTACCAGCAGCGGAAATGGCAGCCGGTCCTGGAGCTGGCGGTAAACTTCGTTCATATTCCGATAGCTGGTGAAGAGGAGCAGGGCACGCCCGCGACTCCTGGTAAGGATTTCGACGGCCTCGTCTGCCAGCCGGGTGCAGAAGTCCGGATGCTGCGGTTCCGGGAAGGTGGCGGGAAGATAAATCAGCGCCTGGTCTTCAAAGGAAAAAGGGGACGTCAGGAGCTTCTCACGTGTTTCCGGGGGAACACCGAGGCTTTCCCGGATGAAGGCGAAAGAATTGCTGACGGACAGGGTGGCGGAAGTGAAAACCGTAGCCGGGGTTTTGGAAAAGACCTCCTGATCGAGGATGGCGCCGATCAGCGTTGGGGTACCATGCAGAAAGACCGCATGCTGGTTGATTTCGTACCAGTAGACCAGTGACGCATTGCGCTGGGCGACGATTTCCTTGAGGCTCGCGGCGGCTTCCATGGCGCGATTGAGGAGGAGTTCAGCGACCGGCTGCAGCTCGACGGCGGGGGAGAGGCAGGCTCGCAGCTGGTCAAGAGCGTCGCTGGTGTGTCTGACAGTGACTGGGAAGCCCTCCCCTATCTTGGCCGGGTCCAGCCGAAAGCGTCCGGGAGTTTGGTGGTGGCGGCGGAAATGGTGATGCAACTGGCGACTGAGGCCTTCGAGTTGCTTGGTGATGTTGCGAATGGCCTGGATGCTGCTCAAGTTCTTGAGTTCCTTCTGACCATGCCGTTCCAGATCGCGGGCGAGGTCGGTGAGTCCGATATTGCTGAACTGCAAGCCAAAATAGGGCCCGATGATGTCTTCCACCTGGTGTGCTTCATCGAAAATCACGGCGTCATAGTGAGGGAGAACACCCGCTCCTTTCCGGCGCAAAGCGAGGTCGGCGAAAAAGAGGTGATGGTTCACCAGCAGCAGATCGGCGCGAGCCGCTTCGGCCCGCATGCGATTGAGGAAGCAGCGGGGGTGTACGTCACATTTCTGGCCCAGACACTGGTCCGTGCTCGAGCTCACTTCATTCCAAAACTGGAAATGATCCGGGAGCCAGGGGATTTCCGAGCGATCGCCGGTTTTGGTGCGCGCCGCCCAGCTTTGAAAACGCCGGAAGACCTTGGCTTCTTCCCGGTTCCAGAAGGTCGGCTGAAACGAGAAATCCTTAAATCGGCGCAGACAGAGATAGTTCCTGCGGCCCTTGAGGCAGACAGCCCGCAAGCGGGGTGCGATCATCTCCTTCAGGATGGGAATATCGTGGTCCAGGATCTGATCCTGGAGGGTCTTGGTGCCGGTCGAGACCACCACCTTTTTGCCGCTCAAGATGGCCGGAATGAGATAGGCCCAGGTCTTGCCGGTGCCGGTCCCGGCTTCCAGCAGCAACGGTTCCTGGCTGGTCAGGCAGGAGAAGACGGACTCAGCCATCTCCTGCTGTTGGGGACGGTATTCAAAGGAAGCGATTTTTTGGGCCAGGAGTCCTTCGGGTCCGAAGTAGCGTTGCATCGCGCGGCCTTTGGCGGACGGGGGAAGGCCTAGAAGAGGTCGGACTTGAAAAACGATTCCGAAGTCGACGCGGGCATATAGGATTTCTGTCCCATGTCCCCGTATTGACTGGTCCGGGAAGGGGGCGCTCCCGCAAAGGCGGCATAGACTGCGTTGGGATCGTCGGCTGATGCCACCGTCCCGCTGTCAGGATTGATTCGGGCAAAAACCACGCCCGAGGGGATGGGGAAGCTTTCCACGGGTTCATTCTTCAGCCAGTCTTTCATAAAGTTCACCCAAATGGGGCAGGCTGCCCGGCCGCCGGTCTCACCCTTGCCGAGGGAGATGGTATGATCGTCGTAGCCGACCCACACACCGGTCAGCGTCGACGGGGTAAAGCCGATAAACCAGGCATCCTTCATCTCGTTGGTGGTGCCCGTTTTGCCACCCGCCGGTCGTCCCAGCTCTTTGGCTCTCTGGCCCGTGCCCTCCTCGATGACTCCCTGCAGGAGATGATTCACAAGGTAGGCGGTTTGTGGCGATATGACACTCTCGCGGACCACCTGCCGTTCTTCTACCACCCGGCCTTTGCGGTCGAGGATCTTTTCGACCAAATAGGGTTCCACCCGCTCGCCCTGATTGACGAACGGTGAATAGGCTGTCAGGAGTTCTTCGAGGGTTACTCCGGAAGCTCCCAGAGCGAGGGCGAGGGTTGGCGAGAGGGGTGATTTGATCCCCAGTTGCCGAGCATAGCTGACGGCGTAATTGACCCCGATCTGGCTGAGCAGCTTCACCGTGACGACGTTGCGTGAGTGAATCAGGGCTTTGCGCAGCAGGATCGGGCCCCAGAATTGACGGTCGTAGTTGGCTGGTTTCCAAGGGCCTCTGAGGCTGCGGTCGTCGAGCACGATGGGAGAATCGATCAGGATGGATGCCTCGGAGAAGCCCTTATCGAGGGCTGCGGCGTAGATGACCGGCTTGAATGCCGAGCCAGGCTGCCGGATGGCCTGGGTACAGCGGTTGAACTGACTCTTTTCGAAATCCCTGCCACCCACCATGCAAAGGACCCGGCCGGTTTCCGGAACCATGGCCATGATCGCGCCTTCCATCCCGGGATCCTGCTCCAGCACCGTCAGCCAGCTCTTATCGTCCTGGAGCTTGTCCAGCCGTACCCGGATGATATCGCCGACGCGAAACATTCGCGCGGCGCGCTTATCGGAAACCTGGGTCCATTGCCATCCTGAGGGCGGCAGTCGGCCGGTATCGTTTCCAAACTGGAGCTGGCAGACTCTGGTCCTCTCATCGTAAGCGACTATCAGAGCTGCCGCTACGGATCCCTGCAGCAGCTCGCCGTTGCGGTCGGCCAGGATTTTCAGGGTATGCGGCCAATCTTCCCGAGGCACGTTGAGGTGAATCCCACGATAGCGGCTGTGGCGCTTGTCGAGTTCTCGCAGGCCGCTGTCCAAGGCCTTTTGGGCTATTTCCTGAGCGCGGACGTCCATGGTGGTGTAGATTGAAAAACCTTCCTTGTAGAGACCATCCCGACCGTAGCGGGCTTCCACCTGCCGCCGAACTTCTTCGGTGAAGGAGTTGAGCGCCTTCAAGGTCCAGTGCTTGGGCTTGGCAAAATGGAGCGGCTCAGCGAGTGCCCTTTTGGCTTCATCCGAGGTGATGAAGCCGACCTCTGCCATGCGCTTCAGGACATAATCCTGGCGGTCTTTAGCGACGGAGAAGTTCTGGGTGGGGGAAAAGCGACTGGGCGCCTTGGGCAGACCGGCCAGCATGGCGCCCTGGGCCAGGGTCAGTTCGGTGATGTGCTTGTCAAAATAGGTGCGCGCGGCCGCCTCGACCCCGTAAGCACCGGCCCCGAAATAAATCTGGTTGAGATAGAGATACAGGATCTCGTTCTTGCTCAGTGCGTGGTCGATGCGATAGGCGAGGATGGCTTCCTTCAGTTTGCGGACGTAGGTCTTTTCCGGGGTGAGGAGGAGCGACTTGACCACCTGCTGGGTGATGGTACTTCCGCCCTGGACAATTTCCCCTGCCTCGAGGTTCTTCAGCGTTGCCCGAATGATCCCCGGCAGATCGACCCCGCCGTGTTCATAGAAACGCACATCTTCGGAAGCCAGAAAAGCTTTCACCACGTGCGGCGGAATCTCCTGCAAGGACACCAGGTAGCGTCGTTCCGTATAGAATTCGCCAATCAGAGACCCATCCGCCGCATAGACACTGGAAACCAGGGGAGGGTGGTAGTTTTTGAGGGATTGGATGCTGGGCAGGGAGCGGTCCAACTCGATGTAGAAAACCGCCAGCGCCAAGCCCGCCACCACGCCGGTGCCGATGAGCATGGTCAGGGAACCGAATGCGAGCCAGCGCAACGGACTGCGCCTGCCGGGCTTTCGCCTGTGAGCCGGTGACTGCTTCATGAATGATTCCTCACAATTAATGGAGAGTACGACTATAGCATACCCGGGAGGTCGGGGGAAGGTCCCAGCCCGCGCGATAGAGGCATCTGTGGCGGATCATGCTTCGGGGAATGTCAGTCTGAAGGCTGCTCCAGGGTCAGAACCTGCGAGATGAGGTTGGCCATCCTCTCCTGGGTGAGAGGTTTTTGGGCGAAGCCACGGATGCCCATTTGGCGAGCCCTCTCCTCGGTTATCAATTCACTGAAGCCGGTGAGGAGAATGATGGGAAGTTCGGGTCGGATAAGGAGCAGTTCCCTGGAGAGATCGGTCCCGGTCATGCCCGGCATGGTCATGTCGGTAATGACCAGATCGAACCGGTCGGGCTGAGCGCGAACCAGATTCAAAGCGTTTCGGCTGTCCGTTGCGCCTGTGACTTCGTAGCCGAGCCCCTCGATGAGCTCCTGCCCTATTGCCACCAGCATTGCCTCATCGTCCACCAGGAGAACCCTGCCGGCACCCCGGTGGATGGCCGGCTGGCCCATTTGGTGGTCTTCCATAGGCGTGTCGAGGGCCGGTAGATAGACGCTGAAGGCCGAGCCTTTGCCCAGCTCACTCTGAACGGTGATCGCGCCGCCATAGCTTTTGATGATCCCATAGACCACGGAGAGTCCGAGGCCGGTGCCTTCGCCGGGTTTCTTGGTCGTGAAAAAGGGGTCGAAGATGCGCTTGCCGATCTCGGGGGCAAAACCGGAACCGGTGTCGGCCACCGTCAGTTTTACGAACTTGCCGGGAGCCAGATCCGGGTGGAGTGTTGCCATGGCCGGGGTTATTGCCAGGCCCTCAAGGGTTACCTCGATCACTCCGCCGTGAGCGCGCATGGCGTGTGCGGCATTGGTGCAAAGGTTGATGAGAATCTGGTGGATCTGGGTGGGATGAGCAAGGATGGCAGGCAGCGGGGAGGAGATCTGCTGGCGGATTTCGATGGTGGAGGGCAGAGCAGCGCGAAGCAGTCTGAGTCCTTCGGCAATCAGCGGGCTCATATCAATAGGCCTGATCTCGGTGCTTCCCGAACGGCTGAAGCTCAGAATCTGAGTCACCAGGTTTTTGGCCCGCTCGCTGGCCTCCAACACGCGATCGAGGTAGGGGTGGAGGTCCTGCTGCTGCAGCTTGGCCTTCGCCATTTCTGTATAGCCGATAATGGCGGCGAGGATGTTGTTGAAATCATGGGCGATGCCGCCCGCTAGGGTCCCGATGGCTTCCATCTTCTGAGCCTGGACGAGACGGGTTTCGAGGGTTTTCCGCTCGGTGATGTCCTGGCCCATGCCCTCTATGAGCAACAACTTGCCGTCAGCATCACGGATAGCACGGGCGTTGACGCTCGCCCAGCCGACGCTGCGGTCCTTGCGGAACATCTGGACTTCATATTCCTGTACCGAGTTCCGGTCTTCCAGGAGCTGCAGGAATTCCTTGCGCTTCTCGGGAACCACGTAGAGTTGAACGGAAATATCGGTATAATGGTCGATGACCTCTTCCGGAGAGGTGTAGCCAAGGTACCGGGCTAGGGCCGAATTGACGTTCAGGAACCGTCCGTCGGGAGATATCTGGAAAATGCCCATAGGGGCGTTCTCAAAAATACCGCGGTATTTCTCTTCCGCCAGGACGAGCGCCCGTTCCGCCTGCCGCTGTTCGGTAATGTCGTGGATGGATTCGATAGCGCCGACGATATTCCCTTTGGAGTCGTGCAGCACCGTTGCCGTGCCAAGAAGATAGGTCTGTCTGCCGCGCAACTCGGGAATGTAGGATTCACCGGCGAGGATCGCCCCCTTTCGTTCCAGGCCGAGATAATGCACCTCCTCTTCCCGGTCGTGATTGAGCACCAGGTCGATGAGGATGGGCCTCCTTTTCCCATAGAACGGCACGGCGTATTCAAAGTTGCCTTTGCCCAGCATGTCAGCGGCCTTGACCCCCGTCATCTCCTCGACGGCTTGGTTCCAGGCGATTACCCGGCCTTCACGATCAATGACCAGGGTGGCGTCCGGCAGGAAATTGATGATATCGGCGAGACGTTGTTCGGATTCCTGAAGGGCTTCGACCATCAGTTTGCGTTCGGTAATGTCACGAACGGATTCAATGGCACCGACGCGATGGCCGTGGGAATCAAAAAGCAGTGCGCCGGAGACATAGACGTGCGCCCCTTTGCCGCCATACAGGCGGGGCACGAAGGTTTCCGCAACAATAGTGCTGCCTCTCCTCCTGATATTCTGGTACCTGGATTCAAGTTCCGGATCGTCAAGGTCGAGAAGATCCAGCAAATGAGGATGGCGCTCGCCATAAAACGGGACCATAACGGCATAATCTCCCTGTCCGATCATCTCCTGCTTGCTGAGCCCGGTCATCTCTTCCATGGCTTTATTCCAGGCAATGACCTTCTTGTCGCGGTCAACGACAAACGTGGCGTCGGGAAGGAAATCAATGAAGTCGTGAAGCTGTTGCCTGGCCGAGATCAGGGCTTCTTTGGTCTTTTGCCACTGCTCTTCGTCCCTGAGGATGGTCAGGGCACCGAAGAAGTAGTAGGCCCAAACCAGGGCGACGATCAACAGAAAGCCTGCCACCAGCAACCATCGGTCCCGAAACCCCTGAATGAAGCCCAGTACCTCGGCTTCCGGGGTGGCGATGACGATCGACCAGAAGGTATTGCCCAGGTTGACCGGCAAATAAACGGCGTGCTTGGTGACGGGCTCCACCCTTTTCCCGCGAACCCGGTCAAAGACATAGGTGGTTGCACCCTGTCGTCCCTGGACCATTTCTTCGGCCATGGTGAGGATGGAGGGAAAATCCTTGCAGTTTTCAAAGACCGTATTGCCAACGTGCTCCGGCACCGGGGAATAGACTTCAATTCCCTGCTGAGTGATCATCCAGGCATAGCGGTCCTCGCCGATCCCGATATCATCGAGAAACCGTTTCGCGATATCGTTGAAGGGGATCAGGACTCCCAGCGTTCCGGCGAAGGTGCCATGGTCGAAGACCGGCACGTGAAAGGCCACCGACGGCAGGCCCATGGCGTCCGTAAGGACCTCGCTCACAACCGGCTGCCCGGTTTTGATGACGCGCTGCACGTGCTCACGATGGGCCAGGCTGGGTGGAATCGATCCTTCCGGGTAGGCGCAGAGCAGCCTTCCCTCGGCATCCAGACGTGCTATGGCTCTGATATCGTTGATATGCGTTTCGTGGATCAGCTGCAGCAAGCGTTGCCCCTGGTCGTCCAGGGAAATGATCTCGGCCTGCATCGCGAGATGGCCCAGGAGGTCCCGGTAGTGTCCAAAATAACTCTCGATGCCACGGGCCGCTTCCTTAGCCATAATGAACTGCTGCCGGTTGAGGTGGGTGATGGCTTCATTTTTCACTTCCAGGTAGGCAGAGTAGAAAAGAATTCCGCAGATGCCGGCGAGAACCAATGGAATGGCGAATATCCTGAGCGATTTCATGGATTCATCCCTCATCAGTGTGCGATCATCCGGTTAATTCCGGCTGGGGAGTAAATGATCGAGGATAGCGGCCTGGTGCAAATGGAAAACGCAGCCCCCACCCTCACCTGAGAACCGGCGCCAAGCCTGCAGGCCTATGGCCTGAGGACACAACCTGCTGCTCTTGCGCTGCCCGACCGGGCCGTGGGCCTTCAGGGGGAGTTGGGGTGCTGAGCACGAAACTGCGCCAATTCTGCTTGAATCTTCTGATAGGTCGCCATGGGAAAGGCCTTGGCGCTCATTCCGGCCATGGCCTGGTCGCTGATCTCTTTGAAGCCCTGCAACTGACTCGGGTCGATGGTCACCTTCTTCACCCCGCGCTTGAAGATGATCTCCAGTGCTTCCGCATTGTCCTTGCGGGTTTGTTCGATCAGCCGCTGCAGATGTCTGGCAGAGACCTCCCGGAGCGTTTCCTGAAGAGGAGCGGGAATTCGGGCCAGGAACTTCCGGTCCATCACGAGGACTCCGCCAATGTAGGTGACGGGAGCATCGGTAAGGTACTTGATTTGCGTATACCATTGGGTGATGAGTGCGTAGTAGGGTGAATTGTAGACCACTTCCACGAGATTGGTCTGGAGGGCCATGAGGACATCGGGAGCATTGATGGCGACCATGGAAACCTCAATCTTCTCCATGATGGCCTGTAACACGGGTGCGTTGGATTTTCCCCAGACCTTCCTGCTCTTGATGTCGCTCAAGCTGGAAACAGGGCTGGTGGACATAAAATAGAGAAAGCCGAGCTCCGGCCAGCCTAGCACTTCGAACCCCTTCTCGGCAAAGCCGCGCTTCAGGTCGGACTCGAATTTCCCCATAATGTGATCGATTTCCTTGTAGTTGTCGAACAGGAAAGGGACCAGGAGCGCCCGCAGATCGGGATTGACATCGGTGAGGGCGCTCGAGGTGAAGGCAGCGGCGTGGACCATGCCGACCCGAAGTTTCCGCAATACGTCTTCTTCATCACCCAGCACGAAGCCGGCAAAGAGCTTGAAACCCACCTTCCCGCCAGTTTCCTTGAGCAGGTCGGCGTTCATTTCATTGAATACCTGCATCAGTGAGCTGTTTTCCGGTGCCATGGTAGCCAGCTTGATCTCGTATTCCGGGGCTTCCGCCCCGAGCGCGGCATAAGGGGTCAGCCAAGGCAGCAGGCAAACCAGTCCGAGGACCGCTGCCCGACTCGGAAGAGAGGTGAAGGGTGAGGCGTGAGGAGTGAGGCGTGAGAGATGAAAAGCTATCAGTTTCCAAGCACTCACGAAAAACCTGTAAAGAATCTTCACCATGTCACACTCCAACCCGTTGTGGAAAGATAGAAAACGAAAGCCAATCTCCGTATTGTCGGCCTACCGCGCTCCCCCAGCCTTCATCTCCTGTCTCCCAACCACTTCCCCTCACGCCTGACGCCTCACTCTTTGGGTTGACTCCCAAAGTATTCCTCTGTCTTCTCAAGCAGTCTCCTGGCCTTCTCTTTGGCCAGGGTATTGGAAAGGGTCAGTTCGGAGAGTTCGGCAGCGGGAGCGTTAATCACCTCTCTTAACGTGGTTTCATACAGTAGGCGATCTCTGATTCCCACAGCGTAATACTCAGCGAATAGAACCTTGGCGGCCAGGGCCTGGCTGCCACTCATGGCCAGGGCCCGGTCGAAATGTGTTTTTGATTCACTCAGGCCACTTCCGAAAACGGGTGAGCGGGCCGCCAGGTAAACTCCCATGAGCAGGTGGGGTCCACCGTAATAATAGCGGTCATCCAGTTGCAAGGTCCTTTCGAGCGTGGCTTCAAGAGCGGGCAAATCCCCTACCGCTTCGACATTGCCGAGGTTACTGCTGATCCATCCGGCCCAGGCACCAGCTGTCCAGAACAGAGCGGGCACATCTTCTTTTTGATACCGTTGGAGAAATTCCCTAAACTCATTGAGATTGCCCGCAGCCGCCTGGGCAAAATCAGTCCGTCCCGACAGAGCGCGAAAGCCATAGCGTTTGGCGGTGAGATAGAGGGCTTCAGCCTTCCTGGGAGG
>JAPXSS010000005.1:0-71985 GCA_033812955.1 Syntrophobacteraceae bacterium
CGATGAAGCGGAACCGCAGGTCCTTGCAGACCTCGCCGATCTCGCGCAGGAAGTTGAGATCGAGAATGAGTTCCTGATCCTTGCGGGTGCGCAGGTAGTCGAGCAGTTCGTCCACCACCAGGAGCAGACCGTGGTCGGGATGCTCCTGGTGGAAGGCGGTCATCATCTCTTCGAAAGAACGTTTGTTATTGAACACCTTATCCGCGGGCGGGAAGGAATAAGACACGCCCATTGCGGCCAGGTGCTCCTCCAGTTCGGCGACGAGGATGTCGCGCAGGGACATGGTGGTCGCGCCGATCTCGGTCCGGACTACCTTGAACCGTCCGCTGATCTTGCCCGCGGCGCTGGCCACGCTCTTGTCGTTCAGATGCGTTGCGAGATCGCCGTTTTCGGCCAGGGCGGAGATCACGGACATGAGGTGCGATTTACCGGTGCCGTAGTTACCCACGACCAGCAGCCCCTTGTTATCCATGGGCTGGTCGAACTGAAGCTGAGGAACGACCAGACTGGTCAGCTTTTCAGCCATCTCTCCGGAGATGACATAGGTCTGGACAAGCTGCCGGGCAGCAGCGGCCTCGTCGGCGTCCCGTAGCTGGACCACGGACTCGATAGGCTCGAATTGGATCAGGTCTCCGTATTTCATCGCGTCTGCCCTCCTGCGCTTTCGTTCTTTGTTTTCATGCAACGGCCTCCGGGCTCACTACCAGAAAATCCTGCAATGGATATCGTTTGTATTCGGGGTGGTCCGGCGTTGCATAGATCATGTGCTCTCCGTCGATGATGCCGCTCCAGGCCGCGACCACCGTCTTGTTTCGGGAGAGCCCCTGCAGGAGCCGCAACGGGTCCTGCTTGAGCGAGACATCGAAGAGGACCTCGACGTTGTCCAGAAGAACCACATCGGCTGCGGATGCGCCCACGATCGCCGCGAGGAGGCGGGGCAACTGCAAGGCCCGCTGGCGCTCGGTGAGGTCGAGCATGCGCCGGGAAAGCTCGAGATTAACGTTAATTAGAGGAGCCGCCGTGCGTTCATGAACATCCTGGAGCGCGGCAGTCTTGCCCGAACCGGCCGGAGCAACCAGCACGACAAGCCGGTGGTACAGCTCGGCAGCCTGGCCAATTCTCTTTATGACTCTATCGGCGAGTGGCTCCGCCATTAGCGATCTCCTCCTGAACCGGGCTCGTTCGCTCGCGTTTCCTCAAGCCAGTGGTCAATGGCTCCTTTTCGGAAACGCCAGTGCCGGCCGATTTTCGCACAAGGGATCTTGCCTTCCCGAACGAGCTTATGGCGCGTTGCTTTGGGCATTCTCGGGCAGGCAGCCAACCCTTCAATCATGAGGACATTGCGTGTTTCTTTTTCCATCAATTGTACATCTCAGGTCTCAACGCAAGAACCGACCCAGAGTACATCATATAAAACGCCCAAATTGTAATTATTGCTAATTGTTGTCAATTGCTAAGACGACAATCGGCAGGGCAATTGCATGAAATTCTGCTTGACAGAGTGACTTTTTTGGTAGCCTGATTTTTTCTATGCATCATAAATCCAACCACAGAGACATGGAGGCACGGAGGGGAATAGTTTTGCCCGGCTGTCGTCTCCAAGCCGGGCAAAAAAGGAATCTCCTCTGTGCCTCCGTGGTTCGGTTTGGTTGCGGCTCTCCCCCGCTGTGGGAATTTCATGCGATTGCCCTGCGACAATCGGCAAATCACGCTAAAGTTGGCGCAGATCATGCGGCAGCTAGTAGAACAAGGCAGAAGTACTCATCCGATTTTGGTGGGCAGAGTCCACCCTACGTCGCTTCCAGAAGCATTCGCACTGTTCCTATTGTGGGAATGCTTTTCCAAGCCATGCACCCTGGCCGAGATGCTGTGCCCGCTGCGGCAACATGAGCTTTCTCAACCCGCTGCCGGTGGCCGTGGTGCTCGTTCCGACAGCCAGCGGTCTTGTTGTCATCCGCCGGGGCATTGAACCGGCCAAGGGCCTGCTGGCACTTCCGGGTGGCTATATCAAGACGAGACCACCGAACGCCTCATCCTGACAGAACCGGTGGAGTTGGCGTTTGGGCTACACCTGGAGATTGTGCGGCGGTTCTTTGACAGATGCTCACCCGTTCATGCCGACCGAAGTCCCAGCACCCGCTCGGCGTGCGCCACGGAATCGAGATAGAGTTCAGCAACCGGTTCGGGCTTAAGGTTCAGTCTTTCAAGCGCCTCCTGGACCCTCGTGAACTCTGCCTGCTCATAGATGACCACCAGATCGAGCAGTTCCCTGAAAATGTTCTTGTCGTCTGTCAAGGCCGCTTTTATCTCCTGGCTGAGGGGCATCTCGGCCAGGATCTCGGCCAGCGGCCGGCCCACGAAAACATCCAGTAGGGAGAACAGGCCGATCAGGTAGAGCGATGATTGCTTCCTCTCCCACCCCATCGTCTGCGCCAGAGCCTCGCAGAAATTAGCTCTGACCAGGGCGGTAACCAGCAGTTCCTGGGGCTTGTCTTTTCCCAGGCCGCTCAGCATGACGAGCGATCCCCACCGTCGGACCTCCTCTTCGCCCAATAGCATGATGGCATGACGGACTGAGGTGACTTGCTGGCGCAGCCCGAAATAGGCTGAGTTAATGTAGTTCAGAAGCTTATAACTCAGCGAAAGATCGTGTTTGATAATTTCCTCGAGGGCGCCGTACCGAAGGTCCCGGCGGAGCAGTTCCTGGAGCATCTTCAGGTAGATCACCTTGTAACCGGGCACATCCCGACCGGGAACGATTTCCGGTTTGCTGAAAAAAAAGCCCTGGAAATACTCATAGCCAATCTCCCGAGCCAACTGAAATTCTTCTTGAGTTTCGACTTTTTCTGCCAGCAACCGGGCCCTTATCCCATTCCTCCTGACTCTCTCGACAATACTCCTCTTTTCCTCATCATCATTTTTCCGGAAATCCACTTTCAGAATGTCCGCCAACTCGACCAACGGGCACAGCTGTTCGCTGCTGGCAAGGTAGTCGTCCAGGGCAAGGATATAACCGGCATCGTGGAATTTCCGGCAAGCCCGTATGAGCTCCTCTTCCGGCAGGACGTCCTCCAGAATCTCGATGACCGCTAAATCCTTTGGTAGTTTAAGGGGAATCTCCTCGAGGAGCAGGTTTTGGGTGAAATTGATGAAGGCTTTCTTCCCGCCGGTGATCCTTTGCAGCCCAATGTGAAGAAAGATGTTGGCAATCACGCTTCGAGTTGCCTGATCGCCGTCCGAAAAATCGCTGACATCGCATATAGTGGAACGGTACAATACTTCGTAGGCGTAGACCCTGGTATGGCAGTCAAATATCGGCTGTCTCGCCACGAATACCTCGTCATTCATCTCTCCTCCTCTACCGTTAATACAGAATCTGGTAATGTAGAATCTGGCTCAAAAAAAGATTGGATCGTTTGTGCCGGGGATTACTGAAAAACTCACCGGGCGTGTTCTGTTCGATAATCTGGCCGTAATCCATGAAAAGCACCCGCAGGTTCTCCAGTACCGTCAAGTGAGGAAAAAGGTTGAAGTGCTGGAACACCATCCCCAGTTCTGCTCTGATTTTTTCAACATTCTTAAGATTAATCGTCAATTCCGTAGAGTCCACCACGATTCACCCACGCTGGTGCTGTTCCAGGTGATTGATGCACCGAATGCTGTCAACATTCGTGGCGTGAGGAAGGGCACAGGGGAAGCCTGCGGGTTTGGCCCTCACTCACGACTCAGCCGCTTTTCCAGCCGCCGGGTGAGATATGACAGCGGGTAGGTGAGCAGCAGGTAGAGTCCCGCCAGAGGTAAGTAAGCCTCAAAAGTCCTGAAGGTCGTGGCATTGACAACCTCGGCGGCTTTCGTCAATTCTCTTACGGAAATCACCGAGAGGAGCGATGAATCCTTGATCAACGAGACGAACTGGCCAGTAACCGGTGGGATGATGCGCCTCAGGGCCTGTGGGAAGATGATATAACACATGGTCTGCCAGTCGTCGAGACCGGTGGCTTTGGCAGCCTCCACCTGCCCTTTGTCGATGGATTCGATGCCGGCGCGGACCATCTCCGAAATGTAGGCCCCGGAAAAAAACGCCAAGGTGACCATGCCGATGATGAGGACATGGTCGAAGCGGAGCGCCGCCGCGATGCAGAAGTAGAAAACGTAAATCTGGACCAGCAGGGGAGTACCGCGGAAGACTTCGACGTAGAGGGTGGCCAGCTCGCGCGCCAGGACGCTGCGAGAAACTCGGGCGAGTCCGCCACCCACCCCCAGTATGAATCCCATGACGATGGAGCCAAGGGAGACCAGCAGCGTGTAGTAAAACCCCATGAAAAACAGCTGCCGGTACTCCCATGGCACACGCCAGTTCCAGGGGTACTGGATGCCGGCAAAGAGCAGATAAAGACTCACACTCAGGCCGAGCCAGAGGAGAAATCGAACAACCAGGCAAGAGACCATCAGGCGATCAGGGAAGAAGCCCGTGGAAGTATTTCTGATACAATTCCTGATAGCGACCATCGGCCTTGATGGTTTCGAGAAAGAGGTTGAGCCAGTTCAGGAAATCCGCATCCCCTTTGCTGATGGCAATGGAGAAGGGTTCATAGGTGAATGGTGTCAAGAGCGCCCTGGTGGTGTCAGGGTTCTCCTTGTGGTGTTTGCTGATGGAAAGCTGATCGTAGAAAAAGGCATCGGCTCGTCCTGTCACCACCTCCCGCACACATGCCGTTTCTTCCTTGAACCGGTTCACCTGGGCTTTGGGGAAGAGCTTGCCGGTGATGAGATCACCGGTGGTGCCGAGCTTGACCGCCAGGATCCGGTCGGGGGCGTTGAGTTCCTGGGCCTGCTGGAGGTTGGCCGCCCGTTTCTTGCTGAGCAGCGCACAGAGGCCGGTCTCAAAATAGGGTTGAGTGAAACTCACCGTCTTGGCGCGGGTCAGGGTACGGGTCATGCCCGAGATGATCATATCGATCTTGCCGCTTTGAAGAGCGGGGATCAACCCGGCGAACTGCATATCCCTGATTTCGATCTCAACCCCCAGTTCCTTGGCGGCCAGTTGCGCAATCTCGACGTCAAACCCAATGGGTTCCCCCTTTTCATTGGCATACTCAAAAGGGAAGAAAGCAACCTCCATCCCTACGATCAATTTATTGCGCTTAATGATCTGGTTGAGGTTGCTTCCGTCAAAAATGGAGAAAGGGCTGGTTTCTGCAGAAGACCCGGCGACAGTGCCAACAACCAGGGCCAATGCGCTAAGAACAATTGCCAGCTGACGCTTCATGTCGATCTCCTTGTGGTGATACCATAGCAGGCGAGCACCTCGCTTCCCTCGCCCAGATAGTCACGGCCTCCGCCAGCGATTCCTGGATGATGGCAGCAACTCGCTCAGCGGCATACGCCACCGCAAATTCCGCCAGTTCCTGGCGGTTCAGACATCGTGAATCGGTAGAGGGCAGCAAAGGATTCCACGGCGTGCTCAGGAAAGCGAAACACCGGAATACCCCGCTCCTGAAGATGCTTGCCCCCTTTCAAACATCTGCTTGAGCCTTCTTCGACGGCAGCGAGTGCGGCTTTTGGCGAGACAACGAGGATTGCCCGATCAGGCGCTTCCGGAAGGTCGGTAAGCGACGGATAGGCTTTCACACATTTGACCGCGTGGGCTTTGGAATCAACGGGAAAAAGCGTTCCCTGGAAGTCGCTCTTTAGAATATTCAGAAAGATATCGTGCCCCACTTTGCCAGGCGTAGTGGAAGCCCCAACCATGGCCACCGAAGGTCGGCGCAAAGATCGGAGCCAGACTACTCATGATTCAGCTCAGCCAACCAGTTTTTTTGCCAGTTCTTCAACTTGCCGCATCACCTCCCCACATCCCTCAACTTCACCGGCAGCTAACACCCCACAGGCGCGAAGCAGATAGCTTTCCGTAAAACCATACCATTTGAAGAAGGACCTGTAACGAGGAAAGATATCCGCATAGAGCTCCTCTCCCGGATCTCCCTGCGTGAGAATCATGACCAGCTTTTTACCGGTTTTGAGGCGGCTCGGCTGAGGATTGGTGACATAATCGGGAACCAGGTAGGAAAAAGTTCGATCAATAAAGGCCTTCAACTGACTGGACACCTCTCCGTAATAGATCGGGGAACCCATCAACAGGATATCTGCATCGCGGATGGCATCCAGTACCTGCTGCAGATCATCCTTGAGGACACAGCGGTCAAGCTTCGTCTTGCAGGTCATGCAGGCCTGACAGCCCCGGTATTTGAGTCGGTTCAACGCAAAGGTCTGGGTCTCGGCTCCGACTGCTTCAGCCGAACTGCAGAAGCGGTCTGCCATCAGCACACTGTTTCCCTTTGGTCTCGGACTGCCCAAGACACTCACGATCTTCATCTCAGCAACTCCATTCTCTGTCTGCTATCAACTGTTGCGCATCGTCCTTACAGGCATGCCGCCACAGCCTGTACCAAACTCCCGGCACAGTCAACAGGATGCCCCCGGCGAAGCGCCACCGGTTTTCGATACGGGTGGTTGACTGGCCGCCTTCGCTGATCCTCCTTCGAGTCGAAAACAGGATAAGCCCCACTCCCGATACGCTCAGGACCATCCCCATTGCAATGAGCGTATCCACAAGCCCTCACTTCAACAATCTCCGATGAACTGTAAAACTAGCATCTCAGGCCCAAAATCACCACCTATTTGAAAGAAAAGCTGAAGATTTCCTCCCCACCCTGTCTTGCACCGAGCGCACCCGTTAACGAGATTCGTTCATCTCCCATGGGCGGTGCGCCAGGCACGGTGGCTCCCCAAGCTTGGTGACGACCGTTCGCTAACGTTTGCCCCCTTTCAGCATCTCTGATATAGGAGGTGGGGATGACGACCACCTGAACCATCGAGGAACAACCATGGGAACCCCTGCTGGGTCGATTGACTGGGAAAGGCTTGCCGGGGAATTCGAGCGGTTCGAACCGGACGAAGAAATCTGCGCTATGGCTGCCCCGGCATTTGTGCGATCACTCATTGAACCTTGTCCTCATTTCGTGCACCTGCTCGCAGGGCAAAAGCATCCCGAAGCATCGGGTCGCGCCGAGGCCATGAGAGCGCTCTACGCTTTTCTTCTGCAGAAGCGCTATGAGGAAAGACTCAACCTTCTCTATTTCGCTTTTACCATTTTTGATGAAAAGACCGACCTCCCCCAGGAGCTCATCGACCGCACCCCGTTTCCTCATGAAGATGGCGTCCCCTCCTTCTCTCTCATCAATGATCCGGACTTTGAGATATCGGTCGAGACCTGAAATGACTGGCTTGACTGCCCTCCATGATCTGGGTTTCAAGAACATCGAACGCCGGGAACCCTGTTTGTCAGGTTGCCCGGCGCTGGCGGAGGCCCTATGCTCTCAGGCAGATCGCTGCATACGCTGAGTTTTAGCATGGAGGTTCCCTTGGGGATTGAGCCCGTTTTCAGCTTTTTCTCCGACCCTGCCAATCTCGAACGGATCACCCCACCCGAGCTGCGCTTCCGCACCGTTTCCCCTCAGCCCATTCGGATGGCTGAGGGAACCATCATCGATTTTCGCCTTCGCCTGCTCGGGATTCCCTTTGGCTGGAAAACCCTCATCACGCGCTGGGACCCGCCTCATTGCTTTGTCGATGAACAGCTTCGAGGACCCTATCGGCTCTGGATCCATACCCACCGCTTCCTCGAAACGGACGGTGTTACCATCATTGCCGATGAGGTTCGCTATGCCCTGCCCTGCTGGCCATTCGGACAGCTGGCGTTCCCGTTCGTCTACACCATGCTTCAGCACATCTTTCAGTTTCGCCGGACCGCCACCAGAGCAAGGTTGCTGCCGCTGGCCGATGAGAGCTAGCTCAAACTCCGGATGCGCACTTCGATCTCCGGGTCGCTCTTGAGCAATTCCAGCAGCTTGGCCGTGTCCGTGGTGCCGAAATGGTAGGGGTAGAGTACCTTGGGCCGAAAACTCCGGGCTGCCGCCGCCACCATCTCTGGGGTCATGGTGTATGGTAGATTCATGGGTAGGAAGGCAATATCGATATTCTTGAGCTGAGCCATCTCGGGGATGTTTTCCGTGTCTCCGGCCACATAGACCCGCTTATTGCCGAACGTGACGACATAGCCGTTGCCCCTGCCGCGCGGATGGAAAGGCTGACCGGGACTCCGCATGTGGACAATGTTGTACGCCGGCACCGCCTCGATAGGCAGTCCCAGCAGGGTTCGCCGGTCGCCATTGCGCATGACGGTGATCCCCTCCGTCACCGCTGCGCAGGCCTCATTACCCACCAGCACGGTCTTTTCGGTGCGGAGCTGGGCAAGCGCCTTGCCATCCAGATGATCGGAATGTTCATGGGTGATGAGAACCAGGTCGGCTTTGGGATGCTGAGCAAAGTCAGCATACTGACTTACCGGATCCACGTAAAGCGTGTTGTCACCGAAGGTGAAGATGAGTGAGCCGTGTCCCAGAAAGGTAATCTTGAGAATACCCTCCGACGTATCAAACACATCGCTCTCATACTTTTGCGCCGATGTCGCAAAGGGTACCAGGAAAACCGGCAACCAGGCCAGGACGAAAAACTTGATCATGGTACGCCTCCATCTCAGGGTTATCGAAAACAAACCGGACGAGGCATACTACCCCACCTGCAGGCGCTTTTCCACCTTGGACTGCCATCGTTCGGGGCATTTTAAGTGTTCGCCAAGTGCCGACAGATATGATAATCAGCACGGGATTCAGCCGGGCGGGAGTACCGGATGGAAGCCTCTATCCTTTCCGACCGTACCGGAAGAGACCGATTCGAGCATGGAGACGGCAGACAATGGATGAGAAACAACAGGATACGGCCCAAAGATTTGTAGAACACATCAAACTTACCAATCCAAAAGCCATTGGTGTGGCGTTTTTGGTCCTTGGGTGTGGTTGCCTCCAGGGAGGACCCTTTGATGAAAACGGGGATCAGGTGGGACCTGTCAAACACCTTCTGACCCAGAGCAGCGGCGATTCCATCACAATTTGCCAGGAATGCATGATGGATGGCGGCGCTCCCGAAAGAGTCACCGGTTCTGCTCTCCTGTTTTTCGAGCCGGACAGGCTCACGACGGCCAAAAAACACTGGATTTCCAGCAAAATCTTTTCTGAAACCCCGCTCGAGAATTAATCCGAGTTTGGTCTTGATTTTTTCCTTTCCATGAGTATCTTTGCCTTCGTTAGCACTCGGCACAAGAGACTGCTAACACGACCAGGCAAAGCATCGGTCACTACGCCCAATGAAGCACCGCACGGGTGCAGCATGTTCACAGGAGAAGGAGAGTTTCGGTATGAAGGTACGACCATTACATGACCGCGTAGTAGTGAAACGACTTGAGGAAGAAGAGAAGACGGTAGGGGGAATCATCATTCCCGACACGGCCAAGGAAAAGCCGCAACAGGGAAAAGTCATTGCCGTGGGGAAGGGCCGGATTCTCGAGGATGGCAAAGTGACGCCACTGATCGTCAAAGAGGGTGACCGGGTGCTGTTCAGCAAATATGGTGGGACCGAAATCAAGATTGACGGCGAGGAACACCTGATCATGCGTGAGGATGACATCTTGGCGATCTTCGAATAAGACTGCCACACCCATAATTTCACAAAGGAGGATAAAGTCTTATGGCTGCAAAGGAAATCAAATACTCTGCCGAAGCCCGGGAGAGAATCATGACCGGTGTGAATACCTTGGCCGATGCGGTCAAGGTAACTCTGGGTCCCAAGGGCCGCAATGTTGTGCTCGATAAATCCTGGGGCTCCCCCACGATCACCAAGGATGGCGTCACGGTCGCCAAGGAGATTGAACTGGCGGACAAGTTCGAAAACATGGGCGCCCAGATGGTCAAAGAGGTGGCGAGCAAAACTTCCGACGTCGCCGGCGACGGCACCACTACCGCCACCCTTTTGGCACAGGCGATCTACCGTGAAGGTTCGAAGCTGGTTGCCGCCGGCCATAATCCCATGGCGCTCAAGCGTGGTATCGAAAAAGCGGTTAACGCCGCTGTCGCCGAGTTGAAGAAGCTCAGCAAACCCACCAAGGACCAGAAGGAAATCTCCCAGGTCGGGACCATCAGTGCCAACAACGACCAGACCATCGGCGATATTATTGCCGAATCCATGAACAAAGTCGGGAAAGAAGGCGTGATCACCGTCGAGGAAGCCAAAAGCATGGAGACCACGCTCGAGGTGGTCGAAGGCATGCAGTTTGATCGCGGCTATATCTCGCCCTATTTTGTGACCGATCCCGAACGCATGGAAGTGGTGATCGAGGAACCCTACCTTCTCATCAACGAAAAGAAGGTGAGCGGCATGAAGGACCTGCTACCGGTCCTCGAACAGATTGCCAAGATGGGCAAACCGCTCTTGATCATTGCCGAAGACGTCGAAGGAGAAGCCCTCGCGACGCTAGTGGTGAACAAGCTGCGCGGGACCCTGAAAGTCTGTGCCGTCAAGGCGCCGGGCTTCGGCGACCGGCGCAAGGCCATGCTCCAAGACATCGCCGTTCTCACCGGTGGCCAGATGATTTCCGAAGATCTCGGAATCAAGCTCGAAAATGTGACCCTGAAGGACCTCGGGACCGCCAAGACCGTTCGCATCGACAAGGATAACACCACCATCGTAGACGGCGGTGGGTCCCACGATGCTATCGCCGGGCGGGTGAAGCAGATCCGGGCACAAATTGAGGAAACCACCAGTGACTACGACCGTGAAAAGCTGCAGGAGCGGTTGGCCAAGCTGGTTGGCGGGGTGGCTGTAATCAAGGTTGGAGCCGCCACCGAAACCGAGATGAAGGAAAAGAAGGCGCGCGTTGAGGATGCTCTCAATGCGACTCGGGCAGCGGTAGAGGAAGGGATTGTCCCCGGTGGCGGGGTCGCTCTCCTGCGCTGCATCCAAGCCATGGAAAAACTCGAACTCACCAGTGAAGAAGCTTTTGGTCTCAATATCGTCAAGCGCGCGCTCGAGGAACCAGTGCGACAGATTGCCAACAACGCCGGTTTCGAAGGTTCCGTGGTTGTCGAGAAGGTGAAGACGGGTGAAGGCGCTTTCGGGTTCAATGCCGAAACGGAAGCCTATGAGGATCTGAGCAATGTGGGTGTCATCGATCCCACCAAAGTGGTGCGCTTCGCTCTTCAGAATGCGGCCAGTGTAGCATCGCTCCTGCTCACCACCGAAGCCATGATCGCCGAGAAACCCAAGAAGAAGGACCCCATGCCCCCGATGCCGGGTGGCGGTATGGGTGGCATGGGCGGCATGGGCGGTATGGACGATATGTATTAAACCGGTTGAGCGCAGCTTGAAGCTGACCCCACCAGAGCCCATCCGGGCAGGCACTTACGCCTCCTGGATGGGCTTTTTTTATAGAGGAATAATCGTGAGCGACAGGATCGAAAAAATCCGCGTCGACATGCATGTGGCAAAGCTCTCGGAGGATCTCGAGTGCTATCGTCAGAGGGCCTTGGAACTCGGGGCTACCGAGGCCCGCGCACTCAAGGTCAGGGAGTCAGCAACAGATGAATCGCTTCATGACCCATTGCACGAGCATACCGGCCTGCAGTGAGACCGGCTTTATCCTTTACCTTGCGATTGGCGCCATGGGCCAGCAGCGCTCTCACGGCTTCCTGATGGTTGTGAATGGCTGCAACCATGAGTGGGGTTCGCCCATATTTGTCCCTGCCTTCCGAATCCGCGCCATTCCTGAGGAGCAATTCAACCAGTCTGGAATTCCCGCCCCTGGCGGCCTGCAGCAAGGCTGTTTCCCCATCGGCATCGCATTCGTTCACCTTGGCACCCTGCCCCAGGAGGTAACGAACGACCTCTAGATTCCCGCCAATGACAGCAGCAATGAGCGCATTTGCCCCGCTCTTGGTGATCCTGGTGGTATGAGGGCTCGTTTTCAGGTCCAACATGGCGCCGGCCATCAGCAGATCCTCCACCACTTCCTCATGGCCTGCCCATGCTGCCTGCATGAGAGCGGTCATGCCATTGTTATCCATGGCATTAACGTCTCCATGATGGGTGATCATAAGGTCGACCAGTTCCCGATTCCCCAATAGCGCAGCGTGCATTAACGCGGTCATGCCATCGCCGTCCGCAGCGTCGGGCTCGGCACCTTGCTTGAGGAAATCATCCGCCTCGAGGATCTGCCCGTTCTTCACGGCGTAGATCAGCGACGCATTGAGGAGCATCTGACGCTGTTCCGCGCTTTGGTGCTGAGCCGTAAGCCCCCCTTTCCCGGAGGCAGCGGGCAGGGATTGCGGCTCATGGCTGCCGACCGACCGGCCTTGAGCATCCGCTGCCAGCACCCAGACCAGCATCCCGATCACCACCCAGATCAGATCCATAGTACCTGATTGCAGCCCATGCTCCCGCATTCCAATCCCCCCCTGGCTGCTGACTTTCCGGCGACTCCCCGTTAACCCTCAACCTTCCCTGATCCTCCGAGACTTCACGGCCAAAGCCCCTGTAATTGTCATATCATCAGCGACAAGCCGCCGCAATCTCTTATTCCAATGCCGATTGCGCAACCAGAATGCCCTCTTCCATCGAATCCCCGGTCAGCGACACAGCTATATCGAGTACCCCTTGCTTTTGGCCCTGCTTCGTAGTATGGCTCAGCTCAGGAGGATAGCGGGTTCCCTCTGCTATGGGGGAAGAATAGAGTAATTCTTATTGGCAGGTTCACCATGACCAGGACGGCTTCGGGTTTACCGGTCAGTCTCGTTCCCTCAGGCAGTTACTTGATCAGCAAAGGAAAGCCCGCGGTGCTGCAGGCGGATTTGGGAACCTGCGTGGGGGTTGCTGTATGGGATCGTACGTCACGAGTAGGTGGCCTGCTCCACCTGCTGTTACCCGAACCACCGGGAAGCGACGTTCCCTATGAGCCTGCAACCTATGCGACAACCGGTTTACCCCTTTTTCTCGAGCGCCTGGTTGCAGAGGGCGCCAAGAAGAACCACCTGGAAGCCTGTGTCGCTGGAGGCGCGCTCATGGGCAGGGTTTCCCAGCTTGACCTGAACCTCGATATTGGCGGACGCACTGCCGATATCGTGAACACGATCCTGGCTGAAGAACAGATACCGATTCGTCAGAGCGAACTCGGCGGCTACTTTACCTGCCGTTTGAGCCTGAACCTTCAAACCTGGGAAACAACCATCGAGCCTTTTGGAATTGCCACCGACAGCGCCAACGCCACATCGTCGGAAAGACTCGACCTCGATCACCTTGAAGCTTCCATCAATCAGGTGCGCCCCATTCCCCAGATTGCTCTGAAGGTCCTGCGCATGATCTCTGAGCAGGAATACCGGCATGCGGACGTGGCGAAGGAAATCATGCAGGACCAGGTCATGAGTGCCAAAATAATCGGGTTCTGCAATTCGGTCTTCATCGGCTTGAGAACACGGGTGGATTCCATTGAGCGGGCGCTTTTCGTGGTGGGCGAGAAATGGCTCCTCCAGGTCATCCTCACAACGGCATTGGAGGAATTCCTCTCCCAAACCGATTTGGGCTATTCCCTCTGTAAGGGCGGCCTCTTCCAACATGCCTGCGGTACCGCCTCCGTCGCCAAGGGCCTGGCGCAGTTTACCGGCAGGATTGCGCCCGACCTTGCCTATACCGCCGGATTGCTGCACGACATCGGGAAGGCGGTTCTGGATCAGTCCATGCACACTAAACGTCCCCTGTTCTATCGTTCCCTCCAGACGGATCGAGGTGATCTCATTGAAGCCGAAAAGGAACTGTTCGGCATCACTCATCCCGAAGTGGGGAACTGGTTGGCGAACCGTTGGTCCATCCCCGAATCACTTACTGAAGTCATCCTGCACCATCATCAACCAGAAGCGGCAACCATCGAACCTGAGCTGACCCTTCTGGTGCACCTTGCCGATTTGATCATGTCCCGGTTCATGGTAGGCTACGAAGTGGAACGACTCAGTACCGATGCGCTGAGTTCAAGGCTGGCGCGACTGGGGTTGAGCGCCGAACAATTTCCCCTCCTGGTTGACCAACTGCCCCGCGCCATCAACAATGCGCCATGGCTCGCCGGGCAATCATCGCCCTGATCCGGACAGCTTTCAATATCAACGGGAAATGCTCTCATTTCTTACGGCTCACTCTCGGATGGCGGTCTTAGATATCCTGCCAACCCGCCACCCAGGATCAGGAGCACGCCCAACGCGCCAATCCCGACGGCAAAGGAACCTTCCTTGCCACAGAGGCCGATGAGGGTCGGAGCAACCCCCGCTCCCAGCAGGTAGGCAAAAGGAACGGTAAAGGAAATCACGAGATTTCGTGCCGTCGTCATGCTCAGCGAAGAAATGACGGAAAAAGCGGGGGCAAAGAAGCTGACGGCCAGCATGGCCTGGAGCACAATAACCAGAATAATCCACGGATAGGGCATAATTCCTGTCAGGAGCGTCATGGTGCCGGTGGCCAGCAGGAGTGCGGGCAGAGTCCTCCCGGCCCCAAATCGATCCGCCAGCCACCCACCCAGGAGAGCAGTTCCCAGAGTCGGAAGGCGCGACAGGGCGACCAGGAAATTCGCCTGGTTCGGGTCCATCCCTCGCTCGGAAACCAGAAAGAGAGGCAGCATGGAGAAGACGCCCATAGTAGACCCAATACCAAGGCCGAAAAGCAGAACCATGATCAAAAAAACCGGTTGTCTGACGAGAGAACGGAGGAATGTGAGGGCTGGAGCCTGGCCCTTGAAGTCTCCGCCACTGCCGAACCAGGCAAATGCACCTCCCAGCAGGAGGGAGACGAGACCGGTCAGAGCGAGGCTGCTGCGCCAGGATATCCACCCCAGCAGCAATTCCACGAGGAGCGGGGCAACCACACAAGCCAGATTCGGGGCCAGTTCATGCACACCGATGGCTCGGCCCCAGTGGTGGGGTGCGAACAGTGAGGTGATGGTGGCCATACCTGAGGGGAAATAGAGGCCAGACGTTACTCCGACCATGATCATCCCAAGACGAACGCCCCAGAGATCATGACTGAACGAGGTCGCGATGAGGCTCAGTCCCAGCATCACGGCAGACAGAACAATGGTACGACGATGCTGGAGCCGCGAAGAGACGTAGCCTGAGGCCATAAGCGCCACAAAATAGCCCAGAGCGATGAGCAGGAAAAGGCTGCCGGCTTGGCTGTGGTCCAGTTCCAGATCGACTTCGATGATCGGCATCAGCGGACTGAGCATGATGCGGGCGAGAAAGTTGATAAGGAAAATCGTCGCAAGGAAGATGAGTGATCCCAGTATGACCTCCTAACGGTCTATCCCAGACAGGATGATGAACCCTTGGCGCGTTTCATCACCGAGGATGGTTTTGGCTTTGCAGCCAACATCCAGTGCAGAAAGTTACTATACCGCCAGATCGAACGGCAGGTCGCTAATATCTCGCAACCGCTTGCCAGTTATCAGGATATCGAGCATCTCGAGTAGCGGTTCACTATCCTGGTCCCTCACCGCCGCCTGCAATTCCGGCAAGGCAAAATGGTAGACACAGTCGATATCGCCGGTGCCCAAGGCAAGCGAGGCAATGCGTTGGGGATATGGCTCAGCAGTGACGATAACGATATGTGGGGTGTTCCCTTTTCTGTTCCGAATCAGATTTAGGCCTTCAGTGCGTGCGTTTTGCGAACGATCGCTACGAATGGTCCATTTACATGAAATACTGGCATGCAGTATTGGTTTCTTGGAGTTGCACGAACGCAACGGAGTGAACTGCGCGATGATTGGATGGCCCACAAGACAGTGCCGCTTGTTAACTTCTTCATCCGTTACAGGCAAACGCCCAATAACGATATCCGGATTGATCAGGTAATCACCAAGAGTGGCGCGCAGCTCCTTGTGAGCAAGGAGCGTCTCAGCCAACAAAGACAAATGCTCATATTGTTCGAAGCCTTCGATTTTCTTGCCTATAGTGAAGAGCCATCGACCTGGCCGCAGGTGCTGTAAAAAGGCAAAAGCTTCCTCAAGATAACTTGCCGTCACGCGCTCAAACAGTTTCCCACTGGTCTGACCTGAGTGCCTGACACTTGGCACAGAATGACCAATCTGCAGGAGAATGCTTTTTGCCAAAGCAACACTGACGGCACTGTACTTGTCGGCATTGTTGGGAACACCCTCCGCATCCAGCCTGATAATTTGGTCACAGAGCGCTTGGTGATATGTGCGTCGGAGTAGTTGCATCCGTTTCATTTCGGCCCCTCGGGCTTGCATAAGCCGATCACATATTCCTCATGCATGCGCGCTTCAATCCGGCTCGTGCCATCGGTATTCCAGCGTGATGGCATCATCCTCTTGTCCCGGTCCAAGCGCCTTGTCCCGATATGGATAAGTTCAAACCCAACCGTTTCACCGATCTCTCCCAGGCAGGTGTGGGTCTCCGTGTCCAATCCCCGCATCTGTGAAGTGCCGACAACCACAATCGCAGCCCGCCCACTCTTGAGCACTCGGTGCAGTTCGCTCAGCACCGCTTTCATTTCAGAATAATAGCGATGCAGGGCTCTCGCCTTCTGCCTGTCTAACGATTCAAGCCGGGACAGCACCCTGGAAGCATGCGGAGGCATTGACGAGGAAGGCACCTGCAATACCGCATCACCACCAATGTACTTTCGCCTCAGCAGAGCGAGTTCGCTGATGCTGTGACCGCACCATATGAGCGAGAACTTGTGTGCTCGCATGTAGTCGATGGCATGGCTGGCATAAGGTGGCGAGGTGATGATGAGATCAATGCTCTGACTCGCAAATGGGAGGTGTTGAGCATCACCCGCAGTGACCAGGAAATCTGTCTTCTCGATGGGGATCAGACTATCCTGATTTCTTTCTACGCGTTTTTTGAACTCCTCCAGGGCTGAATTGGGGGATTTGGTCACCACCCGATGTGGTCTGGTATGGGCAAGGTCCCTGGCGAGGGATACCCCCCCTGACTTGGTGATAATAATGGACGAAAATGCCAGACTGAGAAATCTTCGCACCAGGGGATTTTCGATGCGTTCTATCTCACGCATCAGGGCAGCCAGTTCGAGTTGCGTCTGCTTCGCAAACCAATAGTCGGCAAAACGCTGGGTGGGAACATCAAAACGTTCTCTGAGCCACTCGCTCAGTCCGGGCTCATCCTGATCAAGCGCCGCCCTGGCGTCTTTCATCACACGAAAGCCTGCAATGTAGGCCTCGTGTAGTCTTGTCGGGCTCAGCTTGGTGGCTACCATCTGCCTCGCCAGAGGATCGATGTCGCTACCCATACCGATTCGCCCCATGAGAACGGCCTCGATCAAGGTTGTGCCAGAGCCCATCATGGGATCGAGGACAAGGTCACCGGGTATGGTGAGTTCCGTTATGAACGACCTTGGCAATTGGGGTGGAAATTTGGCCGGGAAGGAATGCCAGCCGTGGGGACCGTAAAGACTCCTTTGACCGTGAAAATCCAGGTCCCCCTTGAGCAGACGCAGCATCCTTTCACGATAGGAAAACCTCCCAAGGGATGGTTTTGGGCGAACGAACGCCATCCTGAGCTGCAACATTGCTGATTCCTTTGACTTCTGGTCTGAGGGCAACGACTGAGCACAAACATTAGCGCACATCACCCTGCCCGGTAAAGAGAATTTCCAGCCGCGTCTCCCGGCCCGGACATGGCACCAGTCAACCCCGCAGCCTGCAAGAAGTCGGAGAGGGCCATATTCTCGGCCTACATTAGAAGTAAAGGTCGATCATACGATTGCAATTATAGGCTGCTTTCCTGCATAAAAGATCTCGAGGGGGGGATGGAAGAGCATTTCGGTGCTTGCATAACGAGTCTGGATTCGGTCCTGCTGTGCTGCTGTACACATGGGCATGGCGCCGAACCTTCTCAGAGGATTGCGGATTGCTTGAGGTGGAGGCGGGACATGAAGAGAATTCTCGGAATCATTGGGTTGATTGCGGGTGTGCTTGGTTGGATGGTACTGTCTCCGGCGTATTGTGCAGCCCCCGTGGAAGTTACCGTCAGCATTCAACCGCAGAGGTATTTTGTGGAAAAGATCGGCGGCGAGCGGGTGGTTGTCACGGTGATGGTCGAACCCGGGGCGGAACCGCACGTTTACGATCCCAAACCCCGGCAGATGGCTTCCCTGACTAGGTCAAAGATCTATTTCGCCCTGGGAGTACCCTTCGAGGACGTCTGGCTGCCGAAATTCGCAGCCGCCAGCCCCGGGATGCGGGTCGTACATACTGAAGCGGGAATCCAGAAACTGCCGATGGCAGCCCACGACCATCATGAAGAGCGACCCGGGACAGGGAGAGCGCATTACTCATCCTCCCCCCACGAGCATCACCTTGAAGTCCTTGACCCACACATCTGGCTCTCGCCTCCCCTGGTGATGATCCAGGCAAGACATATCTTCACTGCTCTCGTTCAGGTCGATCCAGGGCACCGCGCACTTTATGAGCAGAACTACCGGAAGTTCCTGGACGAACTGGCGATCCTCGATCTGGACCTCCTGCGCCTGTTCGGGGAGGTGTCCGGCCGCAGGGAGGTCATGGTCTTCCACCCGGCCTGGGCCTATTTTGCCTCCGCGTACGGACTACAGCAGACACCCATCGAGATTGAAGGGAAAGAACCGCGGGCTGCTAACCTCAAGCACCTGATTGAACATGCCAGAAAAAACCAGGTGAAGGCCCTCTTCGTGCAGCCTCAGTTTTCGGCCACCACTGCCGCGGTGATCGCAGAAGCACTCGGCAGCCAGGTCATCACGGCCGATCCAATGGCCTTTGACTGGGCCCGTAACCTGCGAGAGGTAGCAGAAAAGTTCAAGGCCGCCCTCCAACAGGAGAGCGGCCGAGAACCGGCTGACACTGCCAGAGGAAAGCTAGGATGATGGTCTTTTCCGATAGCGATAGCTCCTAGCTTTTGGGCAGGTTTGCGTTGGTCTTGTCAACATACCCCTGATAGTGCTTACCATAGTAAAATTCGAAGGTTTTCCGTGATATATATATGGTTCCAGTCTTCAAACTCTCAAGAACACCCTGCCTGACCTTGCCAATCATGGATGATCCGCCGGCTCCTGTCCATCCGTAATGGTTCCTGAGTACGCCCCGTATTTGAAAAAATAATCCGGAAATCTGTGACGACCAGCAGGTAGCCTCTGTATATGAAATGGGAAGGAGATAATCCGGTAACCTGAGCTGAAGGTCAATGCAGCCTGAGAGGATGCTTCGAGTATGGCAAAACGCGCGAATCCCATCGTATCACGGGTCACCACCACACCGTCACGAGTCGAACGAAGAGTCATGTGCACCCATTATGAAAGCTGTCTTGAGAAAGCCATCAAGAAGAAATGGGCGGGATTTTCCTGTCGGAAGTGCCGCGCTTTTGCCCCCCTGCGGCTCGATAGTACGGAGTGGCTGGCTGATTCGCTGGCATGCAGTGCGTTGATTTACATTGTTGAATTCCAGAGCACTTTCAAGCAAAAGACACGGGGGAGCCTCATTCTCGGTTTGCAGCGGGTCCGATCATGAGCACTGATCGCGCGAGCCCCTCGAGTTCGCGGCCTACCCCGCTACCAGCGACTTTCCTGCAACGGCAGTGGCTGCCAGGTGCTGCGTTTTACCAACTTCTGACCTGCTCCGATTCCCTCAGCCGACCACTTGGTGATCGCACTAGCGCTGATCGGGTCGCCACGTGTCCCCTATCTGGCACTGCCAATATGTGGGATACTGAAGCGATTTCTTTTTGCGCTGTCTTCCTGGTCTCGGGAGAGGCTGAAATGAGCACCCGATATCCTGGACAGTTCCTTAGTGGTTGCCACGCACCCCCGGTTGATGCTAGTGTGGATACTGTCCGGCGGCCGAAAGCAACCAGTTGCGACAGGCCGGGACACCCGATGCTGACTTTTTCAGACCTGATCGTCCCATACCGTCTTGCCTGCGGCGGTGTGGTCTTTTCTGCCGCGTATGCGGAACGGGAAGCACGCATAAGATGGAACCGGTATCGCCAGCAACAGCAAGAGAGAAGAGGACGATCAGGATGCTGCTCCTGGTCCCACTCACTTGCCTGGCCTTGTTCCTCATCTATTGCTGTGCCCCCTGGTGGCAGAAGGAACGGCCGGTGAGTAATTCGACGGTAACAACGGTTCGCTTTGCCTACATTGATGACCGGGCAGCGTCGGTTTGTGTTGCGGGCAGCTTCAACGCGTGGTCGGAACACCGGCACTGCATGCGAAAGCAGGGTGACAGGTGGTCGCTTGCCGTCACTTTGACACCTGGCCGTTATCAGTATGCATTGATCATTGATGGTCATCTCTGGCGGGAGGATCCGGGTAACCCCCTGACAGAAGACGACGGTTTTGGTGCGAGGAATTCGGTGCTAGTGATCGAATGAGGTGTGCCCCACGGTGTTACTGATTCATATAGAAGAGGAGACGGCTGCAATCAAGCGAAAGAAAACAACCTCAAATGAATCAAGTAGAGGAACAAGAAATAATCTCAGCTGTTTTGGATGGTAACGTGAATGCATATGCCATGCTCATTCAATCTTATCAGCAACCCATCTTCAATATGGTTTTCCGCATGACCGGGTCCCAGGAGGATGCTGCCGACCTTGCTCAGGAGGCCTTCATCAAGGCCTATGAACAGCTCTATCGTTTCCACCGGGAACGGCGCTTTTTTCCGTGGCTCTACACCATTGCCTTAAACCTCACCCGTAATTTTCTGCGGAAGAGACGAAACGACAAAACCGTCGCCATTGACGACTGTGACCTGCACAGCCAATCGGATTATGTGACGCAGGAGGAAGAGCGAATCTGTACGCAACTGGATACCCAGCGCCTTCAAGGCGCCCTTTCCGCTCTGCCCTGGGAATATCGTGAGGCGGTGATTTTGCGTTATCGGGAGGAACTGCCCATGGCAGACATTGCCGCCGCCCTTTCGCTCTCGGTGAGCGGCGCAAAAATGCGGGTTCACCGAGGGCTCAAGAGACTGCGTGAAATCCTGGAGTCGAAAGGCCATGGCAATAAAAACACCTCGTCCTGACGACATTGAATTCGACCCGGCAGAGTCGGAAGCACTCCGGCAGCTGTCGCATCAGGTTCGAGAGATACCCTATCTCGAACCCCCTGCATGTCTGCTGTCCGGGGTAATGGGCGCCGTTAGAACCAGGCGGTTTCCAATCTGGTATCGGTCACTAAGATGGGCGAGATCACCAAAGTCTCTGACGTTCACTCCCCTCCAAGTGGCTTCTCTGACGTCGTTACTGGTCCTGATTTCCTTTGCTGGCGCGTTCTTTTTGTTGAAGAGTGAGCACCGTCCTGACACCATGTCCCTGATGCAGGCTTCCGTTCCCATCACTTTTACCCTCAACATGCCAGAGGCCCGCTCGGTCTCCGTGGTCGGCACCTTCAACGCCTGGCAGGGAAAGGGCTATGAGATGACCCGGGATCCTGCAAAAGGCAAGTGGACGCTCATCCTTCGCTTGCGTGGCGGTCGCTACGAATACGCTTTCATCCTCGATGGGCAAAAGCTCATCCCTGACCCTGAGGCAGAGTTTCTGGCCGACGATGGTTTTGGGAATCAAAACGCCGTTCTGATCGTAGGGAAATACCATGACCAGGCCATTTAAAAAAATGCTGCTGCGTCTGCTCCTGATCCTGCTCACACTGGCCGGTGCGGTAGCGGTTTCGGCGCAGCAACTCGAGAACAGTCTGCAGCAAGCACGGGAAGCCGGTATTTCAGAAGCCACCCTCAAGCGGCTGCTCGCATTGGCTTACGAGAAGCAGCTTGAACCCGCTGGGATGGCAAATCTCCTGCCGGTCCTTGCCCAATGCCAGCGGGAGAACCTCCCCTTGGAACCCTTTTTGAGCAAGATTGAAGAGGGAATCTCCAAACGGGTTCCTGCTTCTCGAATCGGACAGGTACTGAAGACACGTCTCGATGATTATCGCTTTACCCGCTCCCTGCTCGCCCAGGGTGTCGGAAGCGGCAGTGAGATCGACGCGGCGGCAACGGTGTTTCACATTCGACTTACTGAAACCCTCTATTGCGGTCTTTCGCGGGAGGACCTGACGCACCTGGCGGGAATATTCCCCAGCGCATCATTGCCGGCACTATCACGAGGAGCCGAAGTCCTGGCGACTCTCAAGCAGCTTCGTCTCACTCCCCAGTTAGCTGACCAGATTGTGGCCACAGGCATCGAGCAGGGCTACTTCGCCGTTGAGCAGCGGGATTTCGGGCGTCTGGTCGCCATGGCAAAAAAGAAGGGCCTCGCCGACACCCAGATTGCTGCTGCCGCATTGGAGGTGATGAAGAGCAATGGTTCTCAAAATGACTTGTCGTCCCGGCTGGGAATCACCTCTCAGGATGGCGCTCACGAAGGCCCACACCTGGAAAAGACAGCCCCAGCGTCAGGTCTTTCGGGAAGAAAGGAAAGTGCTCTGGCCCCCACTATTGGTGGTGTGGGGAAAGCTGGAGAGTTGCAGGAGCAGGCTAACGCCAGTCGCGAGGGGGGCAGTGTGGTTGGCTTGGAAGCTGTCCCAACCGTACCGATGCTTTACCTCATTGGCCCTCCGGATGGTTCGACACCGGTCCCGAGAACAGCAGGAACCGACTTGATGCTTGCAGCAGAAGTCTCGAAGGCCGCTCGTGCTCCCAAGGCAGCAGCAAACCCATCTGCCGTGAAAGCCTCTGACTCGGCTCCCTCACCGTCACCCACCCCTTCGCCGGATAACAGCAAAGATTCGCGCGCGCTTTCCGAGAAAGGAACCAACAGGAGCCCTAAAGCGGCAGAAGCTGGCGAAAGATCGTCTCAACCACGGCGAAACAACACCCTGACAACAGCAGCTGACCCCACCTCCACACGCGGATCGCCCCCTGGTAGCAAATCAGTGCCTGTTCCCGGATCGAGCGATGGTGGCGGCTTGGAACGTTATGGAAGCTCGGGGGACTATTACCGGGGAGCCACGACCGACGAACAACCCCAGGAAACCACCGTAACCTTTATGGCAGCCGGGACTGTTATCGCGTTGGACCTTCCAGCGCTGACCCTGACTCTGGATGTCCGCAAGGCCCATCACCTTCCGACCGGATACGGGAGCACCTTTGCTATCAGCAGAACGGTTCGCGTCAAGGCCCAAAGTGCGGAACTGGGAGAGTTTGACCTGGATCTTGCCGATGTGGCCACCCAGGGAGATTATCTGAAGCTGATGGGTCGGATCCTGGCTGACGGCACCTGCCTGATCAAACGGATCGTGCTTCCCCTTGACGGTGCTGTCGCCCCCGTTGATGGCATCTCCTGGACGTATGACACAATGGCCCAGGAGAACAATCTTTTTGCCGCTGCCGGGACCATCACTGCTCTCGATACGGAGGCACTGACATTGACAGTGATAGTCAGCGAGGCCAATCAGGTACTGAAACAGATGGTCGACACCGAGGTCCAATTCATTCTGAAAGCCGGGGTCAAGGTCAGGACTGAAAACTCGAGCGTGGAAGGGTTGGAGTTGGAGGACATCATCACCCGAATCGATTACGCCAGGTTTCTCGGCAGGAAGCTTGCCAGCGGTGATTGCCGGATCACTCACATTATTCTGAATGTAGATGGACTTTGAGTTCGTGATCAGCGAAGAGCTCCAAATCAAGACGGCGGATGCCGAATCCGGAATCCTGGGGCCGACCAGGCAGGGACCTTGCTGTCGATGATCGGATGAGAGTGCTCGGCAGGACCCAGGCTGACAACAGCTTGGTCGCCAACCATATCGTTTCTGGTGTGCGGCAGAAGAGCGCTTGTAATCATAATCATGCCACACCGGGCACCCTGCCAATTGCCTCGCGAGTCGGAGAGCTTGGCCGCTTTTCTGAAAAGACTCGCGCTCTGAGCTCTCTTCCTGCTATCTCAAACGGCGCCTCGTAGCAAACTCCTCCCTTGTACCTAAGGCAATTTTGGATTAAGAATGTTTTGTTTAGCCCGGGCTTAATTTGGACTCATGAATCCTGTTCTGGTCGAGGAGCGGCGTATGCATTCCAAGAGAACGTGGACCTTACAACCTCTGCTTTCCTGCCTCATACTCAATTCCATCCTGCTGGTCATCTTCTACATTATGGCGAGACAGCTCCTTACCACCCTCAAAGAATGGGTAAACCCTTTTATGGCGACCGGAGCCATGAGTCTGCCAGCCGAAGCACAAGCGGCATTTGCGGGCCTTGACCGGTTGCTCGGGGAAGCTGAGCACTATCTCGCACCGGTGGTTTTCGGGGTGGGATTGGCGCTCACTCTGATCCTCTGGTTGGTTCTCAGGGCACAAGGGCGTCATCTGCTGGAAGGTTTACCGGATAGGCTTTCCCCGGTCTCCCCTTCCCCTGCGCTGGCCGAACCGAAAGTCGCCGCTGCACCGTTGCCGCCAGGACCGGCAAGGGACGGGCAGGAACCAACCCCACCGTCACCTCAAACCGCCGTGCAGATGCTGACCATCCTGCAGCGGGAGGGCCGCCTGATCGATTTTCTGAAAGAGGATCTGCATCCCTATTCCGATGACCAAATCGGTGCGGCCGTTCGCAGCATTCACCAGGGTTGTAAGGCCGCGTTGGACGAACATCTGGAACTTGAGCCGATCCTGACCGAAGCGGAAGGATCGGATGTCACCGTACTGCCCAACTTCGATCCCAAGGCTATCCGCCTGACCGGTAACGTTGCCGGCGATCCTCCCTTCAAGGGGACGCTCCGGCATCATGGCTGGCGGGTACTCCGGGTTGACCTTCCACATCTGATTGCATCCCAGGAAAAAGGCTGGATTCTGACCCCGGCAGAAGTGGAAATCGGGGAGTAGAAGCCACCACGTTGTTTCGTCTGTAAAGTAGGAGGGTCCTGTTGAGTGATGCAAAATATATTATTGGAATCGATCTGGGAACGACCCATTCATTATTGGCATATACCAAGGCTCGGCATGTCGACGAGACCGAACCGGTCATCCAGGTGCTTCCCATTCCCCAGGTGGTGAGCCCGGGTGAGGTCCGGGCACAGCCTCTCTTGCCGTCTTTTCTCATGCTGCCCGGCCCCCATGACGTTCCGGCGGGAAGCCTCGCTCTTCCCTGGGATGCGCAGCTTGATTTTGTCGTGGGTGAGTTTGCCCGCAAGCGAGGTGCTGAACTCCCAAACCGTCTGGTTTCATCCGCCAAATCCTGGCTATGCCACAGCGGGGTGGACCGGATGGACAGCATCCTCCCCTGGGACAGTCCTTCGGACGCGCGCCGCATTTCGCCGGTGGAAGCCACGGCCGCGTTTCTGAAGCACCTGTGTGACGCCTGGAACCACCAGATGGCAGGGGACTGTCCCGAGGCCTGTTGTGAAGCCCAGGACATCTACCTGACCGTGCCAGCGTCCTTCGATGCAGTGGCTCGCGAATTGACCGTCAAAGCCGCCCATGCGGCCGGTCTCGAACATATAACCCTCCTCGAAGAACCCCAAGCCGCCTTCTACGCCTGGGTCGAGGCGGAAAGAGATCGTTGGCGAAAGGCCGTGCATGTCGGCGAATCCATCCTGGTCGTCGATGTGGGAGGCGGCACCACCGATTTCAGTCTCATTCAGGTGACGGAAGAAGATGGGGAACTGACGCTCCGGCGGGTGGCGGTTGGTGACCACCTCCTCCTGGGCGGCGATAACATGGACCTGACCCTGGCTTATGCAGTCCAGGCGCGCCTGGCTTTGAAGGACACCAAACTCGATGCCTGGCAGTTTCGCGGCCTCTGGCACAGCGCGCGAACCGCCAAAGAACGGCTTCTGGCTGATCCCACGCTCGAATCCGAACCGATCGTGATCCTCGGTCGAGGCTCCTCCCTCATCGGAGGCGTCATTCGAACCGAACTGACCCGCAACGAAGTCGAGCATGCTCTGATCGAAGGGTTTTTTCCTGAATCTGGACCTACCGATTATCCTGAAGACAAACCGAAGGTCGGTGTGCGCGAAATGGGGCTTCCCTATGAGCTGGACCCGGCTGTAACCCGTCATCTTGCAAAGTTCCTGGGACGGCAGGCCCAGGGCGATCCCGGCCAGTCCGGAGTCCCCGTCGCGTATCCGGCTGCCATTCTCTTCAATGGCGGCGTTATGAAATCGGATGTTCTCCGCCAGCGGGTCCTTTCGGTACTCCGCCACTGGCATGCCGAGGGAGAAATCCGCGAGCTGTCTTCAGTCAACCTCGATCTGGCCGTCGCTCGCGGCGCTGCGTACTACGGGCTGGCCCGCCATGGTCGTGGGATTCGCATCCGAGGTGGTACCGCCCGCTCCTATTACATTGGTGTCGAGAGCTCCATGCCCGCCGTTCCCGGCGTTCCCACTCCCCTTAAGGCCTTGTGCGTCGTTCCCTTCGGAATGGAAGAGGGCAGCGATGCCGAGATCCGCGAGCGAGAATTTGGCCTGGTCGTAGGGGAACCAGCAGTCTTTCACCTCCTCGATTCCAATGTACGCAAACAGGACCTGGTCGGTGAAATCGTTGAAGACTGGCAGGGTGATATCGAAGAAGTGACCACCATGGAAACGGCCCTTCCAACAACCACCGAGGAAGAGGGAGGAAGCATCATTCCAGTCTGGTTGCAGAGCAAACTCACCGAAGTCGGTACTCTTGAACTCTGGTGTGTGGCGCGCAGCGAAGAGCGCCGCTGGAAGCTGGAGTTCAACCTGCGCGAACGCGAGTACGGTTAATGGCGGTAACAGGCCGATTGTGATCATTTTGCGTTCTCCGGCGACAAAGTCACACCCGTTACACATAGCCCTTCCGATTTCTGTATCGCATGCTTCGTGTGCTTCGCGGGTTTGTTGGGTGAGAGAGTTAATCGGTAAACGCCTGGCGCTGACAACAAAGGGGTGGAGAGTCATGCTTTCAATCCCAATCTTTTTACCCCTTGTAAGATATGCTTGGATCTTATGGAAGCTCCTTTTGAAACTGCAGATTTGCCATATCGTTATATCGTCGGGATCGACCTCGGCACAACCAATTCGGCCCTGGCCTACGTCGATCTCACCAGTACTGAGTCATCCTCCCGCCAGATCCGGTTCTTCGAGATTTCGCAGCTGACAGCGCCGGGGGAAATGAGGCGGCGACCGACTCTCCCTTCTTTTCTCTATCTTCCTGGTCCCCACGAACTGCCGCCAGGCAGCACCAGCCTGCCGTGGGACTCGGAACGGGCTTACGTGGTCGGTGAATTCGCCCGCGAGCAAGGAGCCCTGGTTCCCGGCCGCCTGGTGGCCTCCGCCAAATCCTGGCTCTGCCACGGAGGGGTAGATCGTACCGCCGCGATCCTGCCCTGGGCCGTGGGTCCCGATGCGAACAAGATTTCTCCGGTTGAGGCCAGCACCCGTTACCTGCAGCATCTGCGGGAAGTCTGGAATGATGCCATTGCCTGCAATCGTAGCGGGTATCGTCTCGAAGAACAGCTGATCATCCTCACGGTTCCTGCGTCTTTTGACGAAGTCGCCCGTGAACTCACCGTGACGGCAGCCACCGAGGCCGGTTTACCGAAGGTGATTCTCGTCGAAGAACCCCTTGCTGCCTTTTATGCCTGGCTGCCCAAGCATGAAGCCGACTGGGAAGACTGGATGGAGGAAGGTCAGGTGGTACTCGTCTGCGACGTCGGTGGAGGCACCACGGATTTTACCGTCATTGCCATACGCAGGGGGGACAAAGGTTTGCGTTTCGACCGCCTCGCGGTTGGAGAGCATCTGATGCTCGGCGGCGATAACATGGATCTCTCTCTTGCCCGCCACATCGAAGCCCAGGTCCTTGGCAAACCGGGCCAGCTAGACTCCCGGCGCTGGCATCAACTGTGGCACCAGTGCCGGAAGGCCAAAGAACTGCTGCTGGAACAGCCCGAAGGGCAACTCTCGCCAGGCCGGGATACAAAGGAACCGGTTACGGTGACCGTCATGGGTTCCGGGAGTAAACTCATTGCTGACACAATTAAAGGATCCCTCAGCCTCGAGCTGGTCGAAGAGTTGATCCTTGATGGTTTTTTCCCGCCGGTTGCGCTGAACGAAGCCCCTCTCAGCACCCGCCGCACCGGCCTCACCGAGTGGGGGCTTCCCTACGTCCAGGATGCGGCGGTCACCCGCCATCTGGCAGCCTTCTGGCAGCGCTGCCGGACCCTGTTGGCAAACGAAACCGGCCGGACAGCCCTCTATCCCGACTATATCCTGTTCAACGGTGGCGTCTTGACACCGGAATCGATCCGCAATCGGTTGCTCAAGGTCGTTGGCAGCTGGTTCGCACAAGAGGCCGGGACTGACTGGGTTCCAGGCGAACTCGTCAACCCGCGACCTGAACTGGCTGTCGCGGTGGGCGCCGCCTATTACGGTCTGGTGCGACTTGGTGCAGGGATACGAGTGGGCGCCGGAAGTCCACGTGCCTACTACGTTGAAGTGGCTGGAGCGGCTTCCGGTCCGCCTGGCCCCGACGCCCTGAAGGCCGTCTGCTTGATCCCGCGCGGCACCGAAGAGGGATTTGAGGCCCGTCTTGATCAACCCTCCTTCGAGGTACTCGCCAACCAGCCCGCCAGCTTTCGGTTGTTCACTTCCTTTACCCGTCTCGGGGACCGTCTCGGCGATCTCGTTGCCCTCTCGGAAAGCGAAATCACCCGTCTGCCACCTATCCGCACCGTACTCCGTTACGGCCGCCGCAGCGCGGCACAGACACTCCCGGTGCAGCTCGCGATTCGCCTCACCGAAGTCGGCACCCTCGAGCTCTGGTGCCAGTCACTGCAAAGCCCTCATCGCTGGCAACTCCAGTTCGACGTCCGTGACCAGGGATCACCCCTGGACGCTCCCACGCCCATGACTGAAGAAACCTTCGACACCGGTCTGATAGAACAGGCCCAGGATTGTATTCGCCGGACCTTCTCTCAGGCTGGCCCCGGAACCCGAATCCTGCCTGAAAGACTCACCCGCGATCTGGTCGCAACCTTTGAGATGGGCAAGGACCGGTGGTCAACCTCGCTCATCCGCATGCTCGCCGATACCCTCTGGGAATGCAAACAGGGTCGCACTCTTACCTGGCAACACGAATCCCGCTGGCTGAATCTGCTCGGCTTCTGTCTGAGACCCGGGTTTGGCGCACCCCTCGATGAATGGCGCATGAAAGAGCTCTGGAAGGTCTACCCCCAGGGGCTCCACTTCCCCAGGCAGGCCCAGTGCCGCTCAGAATGGTGGGTTTTCTGGCGGCGGGTGGCAGGAGGTCTGACCGCCGGTCAACAATGGCATATCTGCCAAAATCTCTTGCCGACACTACTGGTTGGCGACAAGAAGAAAAAGAAGTCAAATTTGAAGAGCATCACCGGCTTGAGTCTTCAGGAGGAACTCGAAATCTGGATGGCATTGGCTAATTTTGAGTATCTGCCGGCTGCCAGTAAGGCTGAACTTGGCCGCCGGCTTCTCGAGAAGATCATGAAAGGTCGAGCCAAGGCCCAGGAGTTGTGGGCGCTGGGGAGGCTGGGGGCTAGAATTCCTTTCTATGGCCCACTCGACCAGGTCATTCCCTGGGAGGAAGTCTCCTTGTGGCTCCACACCCTTCTCGGAGCGGGCATCGAAGCCAACGATGGCCTGGCTCGGACGCTGGTGCATCTCTGTCGCAAGACCGGTGACCGCGCTCGCGACCTCCCGCTTGAGGACACCGAGCCACTGTCAGCATGGTTGCAGCCGCTGCCCCAGGCCGAGCGCTATCAAGAGCTCCTGACCCATCCCGAGACCACCTTGTTTTCCCAGGAAAGGGCCTGGATTTTTGGCGAAGCTCTGCCGGCTGGACTGATTGTGTCGGACCAGGGGCAGTGACGAGGTGACGGGTGAAGCAGCAGCGCTTGAAAAGAAATGAGGGGCGGGGTACACGGCGGGTTCTGCAGCAGAAGGCACGTCTGATGAACGGGACTTCATTTCTAAAAAGGTCGAGCTTTATCACGTTCCTGACAGTGGCCCTGCTCTTGCTCCTTACGGTGAGAGGCGCAGCAACCCGGGCGGAGACCAGTGCCGGACCATGGCGCCAGCTTGAAGAAGGCTTGATGATGGGGGAGTTCGATCCCGGTTCAAAGCCGCTCGTCGGAAGCAACAAAATTCTCGTGTTGCGGATTGACCCTCAGCAATTTGCTTTCCGGCTGATGGCCGCTTCCGAGCATGCTGGCAGGAAACTGAACATCAAGGAATGGTGCGAACACTACCAGCTGCTCGGCGCCTTCAATGCCGGAATGTACGCCAAAGACGGCTTCACGAGTGTTGGTTTCATGAAGAACTTCAAACATGTAAACAACGGTCGGCTGAACAGGTATAACGCGGTATTGGCCTTCAACCCGATCGATGCCAGTGTCCCGCAAATTCAGGTCATAGATCGGGAATGCCAGGATTTTGCGGGACTCAGGGGAAAATATCAAACCTTTGTCCAGAGCATCCGGATGGTCTCATGCCTGCAGCAGAATGTCTGGAGCCCGCAGGCCGATGGGTGGAGTACGCTAGCCATCGGCATGGATAAGAGCCACAGGGTCCTGGTCATCTTCTGCCAGCAACCGATGCCGGTCCATGACCTGATCAATATTCTGCTCAAACTGCCCGTGTCCCTCCATAACGCCATGTACCTCGAGGGGGGGCCTCAGGCTTCCCTCTATCTGGCAACTCCAGATGGTCCGATTGAGCGCCACGGAAGCTGGCAAGCGGCCGGAGACGGTAGCAATCACATCCAGGTTTCGTGGCCAATTCCCAATGTCATCGGAATCATCCGAAAGCCCTGAAGCAGGTCGAGAGATGCACTGAGTGCTCGCGACTGGGAGAAGCTCCTGTAAAATTCAGGATCGCAACTGTCCGCCGCCTCACGATCAACGGGAAGTCCGGTCAATGACCTGTGTAAAGAGCCGGCCAGCCACGGGCTGCCGCGTCTTGAGCGCTCCGTAGGGGCAGACTTCGAGGCAGCAGTAACAGCGGATGCACCGGTCGTAATCGAACTCAAGCCGCTTTTTCTGCCCGACTGAAATGGCCTGTGCCGGGCAGTACCGCTGGCAGTCACCGCAGCTTCGGCAGAGGGTTAGGTCAACTTCCGGTCGTTGGATGAGGTGCTTTCGCATGAACGGATGCAGGAACGACGGCCCAAAAACTAGCGAAGTCGCCGCGGGCAGTTTGAGCGCTGGTACTTGCCACCCATCACCGATGGTGGTCACCGTTTCAGAGAGCAATCCCCACCGTCTGGCAACCCGGTTGGTCGGTAAGGCATCCTCGGGGATCCCGAGCAATCGACACACGACCGCATCGAGCGCCACCGCGTCCGTGCCGGCCAAGAGAATTCCCAGCTGTTTTGGCTGTCCACTCTTTCCCGGCCCCTCTCCCTCCATGGCCAGGATGCCGTCAAGGACTGTAAACTGAGGCTTGACAACCTGGCAGATTCTTACCAGGAGAGCAGCAAACAGCTCGCGATCGACCCCGGCCCGCAGATGCCATTGAGGTTTCCTCAAGCCGACAATGCATCCGAAGGTGTTCTTGACCGCGAGGGTCAGCAGCATCTGGGTGTGGGTTTTGAGTTTCGGCAAGTTGATCAGGACGTCGGTTTCGAGGGCGTCGCGGGCGATCTCGATCTGCCGAAATGGCTCACCCACCTCGACCATCATTGATTCCTTGAATTCCTTGATGGTGACCTCCAGTCCCTCGAGAGCCTCCAGGATACCGCCCTCTTTCAAGACCTTCTCGATCGTCCCCGTGGCTGGACTGTCGGAAATCTGGACCTTGCCGCCTCGATCGAGCACATATTCCACCACCCCTTTGACCACCAAAGGATGAGTGATCATTGCCCGTGATGGCGGCGCAGGGCCGAGCAGGTTCGGTTTGATGAGCACCCTGCAGCCCCTCTCGATGGAAGCCCCTCCCATCTGTTCCATCACCTCGAACAGTTGGCGCTTCAGCGATGGGTAATGGTAAGCAGCCCGCTTCACGTATACGGTGGTCACTAATCTCTCCCTCCATCAGGCACCGGCGGCGGCTGAGCAATCCGGTACTTCAAATCCTGAATGTGCTCCCCTCGGCAGCAGGGACACCGTCCGGGCGTGGTGAGACGCTGTCGCTTACGAAAGACATAATTGCATTCCAGACACCTGGCAGGTTGGGTCTGAAATTTCATACGCTGGGCAGCCACCGAACGCCGAATATGGTCCAGATGGTCGTAGACCTCTTTCTGCGGGATTCTCAGGACGGCGGAAAGCTCCAGGGCCGTGTGTTCACGCCGCCGCAGCAGGTTTATCAGCTGCTGGCGCGTGGTCTGGCGGGCACGCTCGTCTGCCGGTTCCATGTCACATCTCTCTATCCCGATAACCAAACTGCAGGCAGTTTCCAAACCTGACGGAGACCCGCATTTTTATAGTATTGACGCACCGTCTGTGCAACCGTGATTTCATTCATCCCCCCTTTCGCATCCTTGTAATTCGGCATCTGCCATCGGATATTGGCCTGTCTGCCGGTTGCCGACGAGCGCTCGCACGGACCTTGTGATCACCTTTCGCTTTTCAGCAGCGAGCGCCGATTCTCTATGCTAGAATGAAGATCGTCCGCACTGTGGGTGCCGCCACAGGAGCCTGTGCCGGGGATTGCCGTGTAGCATACGAGTGGTCGTTAAGGAATGAGACCGATTTTCTCCACTAAGGACGAGATTTCCTCAACCGCAAAGCTGCTCGAGGTGATTCGCAGCAAGAGTCCGGCAGGGGCCGATCCTTCTGAAACCTTTGTCCTGGCCTCTCCCTCCAGGGGAGAACGGATTCGCGGGTTTTTGCAGCACCTTCCGGGTTTCCGTAAGCGGCTGGTCGTAGGCATCGAGGTTGGCTCCACCCACGTAGCCCTGGTCAAGGTGCTCCCCCTGTCGCCATCCCGCCACCGGTTGCTTGACTATCGGCGGATCCCGCTTGAACCCACTATGCAAATGGGCAGTCCGCCTTTTTGTGAATTTCTCAGGACGGTTGTCCTCGATTTTTCCGGCTCTTTGAAACGAGTCAGTCTGTGGTCCAGTTTGTCCTCCACTGAGAGCGAACTTCGGCAGATACGCATCCCCGCAAAAGTCGCCAAAAGTAAGCTGCCTCAAGCCGTCTATTGGGTGGCCAGGAAGGAGCTTCAGTTCGATGAAGCCGAGACTTTTTTCGATTTCGAAGTGCAGGGGCAGGCTCCCCCGGAAGCTGACGGCAAGATCTGGGTCATGGCCTATACCGCGCCACGGCACGCGATCAAGGGAAAGAAGGAGTTATTCGCCAGGAGTGGCTTGGAACTGGCCGGGTTGACCATCGCCCCGTTTGCGCTTCAGAACCTGTTCCGGTCTCACTGGGTATCGACTTCAGGCACCCTCGCCTATGCTGTTCTTCAGCTTGGCCAGCGGGCTTCCCGCATCAGCGTCTTCTGGAAAGAGAATCTGATCCTGACAAAAGTCATCGAAATCGGAACGGAACACCTCGTACCCCCAGCAACCTCCGAACCCCAGGATGATGACCGGCGGTTAAGCATGGCCGATCCGGCCCTGGCAAAACTTTCCAACGAGATCAAAGCGCTTTTCCAATATCACTGCGGACCAGGAAAGGGTGATCCGATCCACAAACTATATCTGGCGGAACCCATCACTCCGGGCAAATCACTCTGCAACCATCTCGTCCAGATGCTTGGCGTCAAGATCGTAGCGCTGGACCTTCTGAACCCCGCCAATCCTCACCTGTCCACAGTGAGACCGCCGCAAGCTCTCGCCGAACGGGCGCTTTTCACCTCTGCCATGGGATTGGCTCTTTCCAGCAATGCCCACACCCCCAACCTGCTCTGTCCTTTCGCCCAGAAAGCTCAGAAAGCTGCCCTGGCGCGCCTCAATCGTTCGCTGCTCTGGGCCCTGATGATCATTGCTCTGAGCGTTGGCGGCCTATTTATCCAACAGGATCAGGTTCGGAACCAGAAGCGCAGCGAACTGACACAACTGCAGCACGCGATGGCGCGGTTCAATCCAGTTGCCAGCTCGGAAGGGCTCACGGCAATGGCATCCAAAGTCCAGGCCCGGCAGCAGACGCTCAAGGTCAAGGCAGAGAAATATCTGAGCCTTGCCGTTCTGAGCGAACTCTCGGCGTTGACTCCGGGCAGCATCCGCCTGTTGAGCATCATGGCCGATTTTGGAGGGCTTCCCGATTCTGCCACCAGAAACCTCGGTTCGGCCCAGATCAAGAGTGTTTCGCGCAGCTTGATAATCGAGGGAATCATCGAAGGCGAAAGTCTCAGCGCCGAGACTGCTCTCGCCCATTACCTGATGCGCCTCGGAGCTTCGCCCCTGTTCGTGGATCCTGCAGTCCACCAGACCGCGCTGGAAATCACCCAGGAGGTTGGGGAGGTGCTTCACTTCTTCTTGCGAATGGGATTGGGACATGGGGGATGAAGTGCCATTCGCAAAGTCCTCGCGCATCGCCCTCAGGGGGCTGGTTTTGGGGCTGCTCGGGAGTGTTGGCACCCTGCTACTCGTCGTGCTTGCGCTGCACCCGTTGCAGACATCCATCCAGCAGCTGGATGCTGAAACTGTGGCGCTCAAGGTCATCCTGGCCCAACAAAAGGAGCTTGCCCCGATCCTCAGCGAATTAACGGCGCGCCTGACCCCAGATGCCTCCGACCGCCTGCCAACACCTGAGCAAGGCAGCCTTTCTCTCGAACAGGTCGTTGATATCCCCCTGCAATTTGAAAAAATTGCAGGGGAAAGCGGCCTGGAGGCAATCGGGGTGGCACCAGAGGTCAAATCGTTTACCAAGGATCGTAAGTTCATGCCAATCAACGTCATCCTGAAAGGGGATTTTCTCAGGCTCCGCAAATTCCTGTTCGATCTCTTGAGCCTCCCCTGCCTTGAACACCTCGAGGAGCTCCAGATCCAGGAGATGGGGGGAGTTCAGGAGTTCAGACTCAAGGTTTGGGTGGCCGTCAACCCGCAGAAGAACGGCTGACCATGGTAAACGCTGGAAAGATCGTCTTCATCCTGCTCATCGCCGTCTTTTTAAGCGGGCTTTATTGGTCTCGGTCAGCTCGTGTGCCGCCAGACACCGGCACCGCCTCCCAGCTGGATCCGGGCAAGGTGAAGGAGCTCTCAGGCCGCCTTGCGGAAGAACTGCAACGGGACCCCTTAAACAGTTGGCAGCGACATGTGCTGGAGCGGGCCGGAGCAGACTGGCAGCGAAGCCTTTTCCAGCAACCACCTTCCGCCACACCCCACCAAGCCGCCAAAGCCCCCTCACCGTTGGATGCCTACACCTACTCGGGCTACATGGAAGTTGATAAGAAGAGACTGGCTATTATCAGCGGAATGCAATATCAAGTGGGAGATCGCCTGGAATACGGTAAGTACGTGATCCGCAGTATTGAACCCAAGCAGGTGGTGGTCGAGGATACCGGCAAGCGGGAGCAAGTAACCCTGCCCTTTGTTGGAGGTGGGTTCTGATCCTGTTGGGGGAATGAATGGACTACTTCCAACTGCTCAATCTCAGCAAAGAGCCCTTTTCCAACTCGCCGGATCCTGAGTTTTTCTACCCATCACCGGAACACGTCAGCTGCCTCCAAAAGCTCGAACTGGCTATCCGCCTGCGGCGTGGACTCAACGTGGTGGTGGGCGCCATCGGAACGGGCAAAACCACCCTCTGCCGCCATCTGATTCGGGAATTCGCCAACGACGAAAGCCTGGAAACCCACCTTATCTTCAATCCCGATTTCAAGACTCCCATGGAGTTCCTGCACTCGCTGGCGCACTTGTTCGGATTGACAGCGCTGGCCAAGGTCGAGAGCAGCAAATGGCAGGTCGAGGAAGGCATCCGACAGTACCTGTTCAAGAGAGGGTTGGATGACGACAGGACCGTTGTCCTGCTCATCGATGAGGGACAGAAAATGCTCCCCTCCTGTCTCGAAATCCTGCGGGAGCTTCTGAATCATGAAACCAATGAACGTAAACTCCTGCAGATCATCATATTCGCCCAGGAGGAATTTCAACAGACCATTGCCAACCATCCGAACCTGGCTGACCGAATCAACGCCTACCTGGTTCTGGCACCGCTCAGTTTTAAAGAGACCTGCAAGCTGCTGCAATTCCGCTTGAATCAGGCCAAGGACGGGTATAAGGAACCCCGGCTGTTCACCACTCCCGGTCTATGGGCCATGTACCGGGCCACCAAAGGATATCCGCGAAGGATCATCCACCTGAGTCACCGTGTTCTCCTCACCATGATCATCCAGAATCGATCCAGGGCTGGATGGTTTCTGGTGCGTTGGTGTTCCCGCATGATGCTGCCCCGAAAGCCTGTCTCCATCCCCTGGATGCCTGCCGCATTGGGTTTTGGCGTGGTAGCACTGGTCATCCTCGGTGCCTTAGCCCTCAACCGTACCCGTCTGCCCTTTTTCCTTCAGAGCTTGCCGCCCAGGAGCGCGCCGGTACGCCAGGCCCTCCCGTCGCCAGAAGCTCAGTCCCCCAAGCGAACCAGGATTCCCGAGCCCCTCACGGTCACCGTACCTGAGCCGGCCGCGCCGGGAGGTCCAGCCACTGCTGCAACCTCCGAATCTGCCCAGAATGAAACGGCACTCCCCTCCACCGAAGCGACGACTCTGGCACCTTCCGAGGAAGCTGCTCTTCCCCTGATGCCACCACGCGAAGCCCAGTCGGGCCAATTGGCAGCCAGCACGCCCGAACCCGTGCCGCCTTCGCCTGCACCGCCTCAGGAGATTATGGCCGGACCGTCCAGCCGGCCCGCTCCTGTAACATTTCAACCCCCCGAGGTGCTGGGCCAGGTTACCACCAGGCCGGGAGATAATCTGGAAAGAATGATCCAGAGAGTCTACGGTTTCCTCGATCAGGAGCTCCTCAAGGCTGTTATGCAGCTCAACCCACAGATCAGCAACTTCAACGCCATTGAAGTGGGGAAGATGATCAAATTCCCTCCCTCCCCTGTCCGAGCCGATCCTCTGCCCAAGGAGGGCCGCTATCTCCAGGTGCTGCAGGCAAACTCTCTCAACGAGGCTACAAAACTGCTCCGGACCTATCCCAACGATGCTCCGCCGGTTTTTCTCCTACCCTACTGGACACCCGCCGAGGGCCTCAGGTTTGGCCTGGTACTCAAAGACTGCTGTCGTGATCAACAGACCGCCGAAGCGACCCTGACCGCCCTCCCACCCTCGCTCGCCACACGCGCCCGCATCATCGGGAAGGAGGCTGACCAGGCTGTTTTTATGGTCAAGTGAGGTGTTTGCGTCGGAAACTCGGAAGCCTGTCGAGGGCTATGCGTTCGACCCTTCGGGTCAGCGGCGGGTGATGATCATTTGACGCCCGTGGCCAGTGTGGTCCGCAACCGTACTCGGGAACTGGATTTCCATGTTGTGGAAAAGTTGGCAGATCCCGAAATCACAGGCTGACAGTGTGTTGCAGCAAAAGTGGGTGATCTCGGCCGAAGTGGTGCCGAGTTTCTTCAGGGCGTTCACGTGCGGGCAGGAATGGAAGATCTTGACCGCGTGATGGTCGCTGATTACCACGATCTCCTGCTCGAAAACGGCCATGTCGCCCTTGGAGGTCTGCCCGAGGAGCGCCTTCGGCCGGCCTTGGCCGCGATCCTGCTGCCTTGGTACACCCCGAAGTCCCACGACGCCTCACGCACCACGCGATCCGCGTCCACCTCCAGATAGATTTCCTTCCCCATCGCTCATGGCCTCTTCCGGAGAACCACCATGGGCAGAACAGCCGCCGCTCCTTCCACCAATTGCCGGGCGTCGTCCAGGGGGGCAGGAACGCGAAGGCATCATCAAACGCGAGACCGCTCAATTCAACGTCCTTGGGCGAACGCCATTCCCGTTCGTGTTTCCAGGACCGACGGGGGGGCTCATGAAGCTGAAAACGGAAGCGATTTTGGCGAGAAAGCTTGCCGTAGACCGCTGAGTCGGCGTAGATAACGGGACTTGTGCCCATCTGCCGCAACACTGAGCGCTTCACCGCCAGGCCGTACGGCTCGAAGGTCCACCTGATGAGCGCCGCGTTCCAGTGTCGAATGGCGTAGAGTTCTTGAGGCGGTCGGCTGGTCCACGACACCACGCCCTGGTTGCCTCGCACAATATTGGCACCGGCCCTGATTCGACCCTCGGCAAGAATCCGCCCGAGGGTCACCAGGGCGGTGTGCTCGGCGCACGGATCCCCATCAAGGAGGCTCTCGAGATAACCGCGGTAGGATTGACCAGGCCAGGGTCCTGGGCAGGAGCGGGTGTAGTGATAAAGATAATCGCCCCAGGCAATGGCGTTGACATCCAGCGGTTGAGGAACATGCCTCAACGTCGAGCTTGCTGCCGATGCTTTTCGGGCACTGGCGGGTTTCCTTTCTGCAATACCGGGCCGCCTGCTGAGAGGATCCGACGCTGTATCCCAGTTCGTTACAGTGAGACTGTCGGCCTCTTCTGGTTTGATGTGCAGGCGGAGACGCGCGCGCTTTTCCGGCTGCCGTTCGAGGATTTGCCATAGGTTTCCACCTGGCCGCACCTCAAGAGGACAGTGTAGATCGGATATCGAAGCCAGGAGGCGATCCCGGCAGACCATGCGGGTGGCTTTCGGACAGTCGGCTGCCCCGGTCAGGCAGCTCAAGGTCATATCGGGAGCAGATCCAAGAATCACTAAGGAATCATCTCTTATTCTGCCGACAGCTTCCAGCAGGCGCGGGACCAAAAGGAGGAGTCTTGCACCTTTTCGCTTCGCCTCGACACTCACCAGGTCATAGGTAATGGTTCCGAGACTGCTGGCAAGGCCCAGTCCCTGAAAGCGCAGGAGATCGAGCAGGGTGCGCAGGGTTTGGAGCCACTGCGCATGTGGGGAAACAAGCCTCGGCTTCCTTGAATTGAACAAGGCAGCCCACTTCTGAGTGACGTCCAACTCTCCTTTCCCGAAGAGAACCATGGGGCATGGGACAGCCTTCTCGTTCGGCGGGAGTCTCCCAGACAATGAGGCAACCCAGCGTCCTTCCTCAAGCCAGAGCTCGGCTTGCCTTTCCGCCTCCGAAAAGGCTTTCGCACAATGTATCTCAGACCCCGGGCTGTTTGCCCGCAGCCAGTCCCTGAGGTCTTTTTGATCCCGGACACCACTTTGCACGAGAGATGTGAGCTGTGCCTGAAAAGATGGTCCGTCGAGCGTGTGACGCCTTTCGATGAGCGCATTGAACGCCAGTAAAAGCTGTGTCTGGACTTGCGGCAGACGACACAGCATTCGAGGCAACACGGCAGGTTCCTGTGAATCCAGAGGCAGGACTAGGGACATACGAGAAAACTCCATCCGGCAATGACCAGCTTTCTGAGATCTAACCGGAAACCACTCGTTTCAAGTAAGGTACCGGTTGCCTGTCGCGAATGTCAAGTGTACAAAAGAATGTTCAGGGAGTGAGGCACGAAGGGCAAGGAAGGAGCCAGCAATGAAACTCGGTATCATTGGGTTAGCCAAGTCGGGCAAGACCACCATCTTTAATGCGCTCACCCAGAGGAACGGCGAATCCGCACCTCCGGGGGGCCATGCGGTGCCGGTCCTGGGGGTCGTGCCTGTAGCCGATTCCCGACTCGACTGGTTGAGCAGGCTCTACCAGCCTCTGAAGACCACCCAGGCACAGGTGACCTATCTGGATCTTCAGGGCCTGCCAGGGGTCACGGACAGCAAGCGGGAATACATGTCACTCCTGCTGACTCACATGCGCCCCATGGACGCCTTCCTGGTGGTCGTCAGGAATTTTGTGGAACCATCCCTCGGCAACCCCGATCCCAAAAGGGATTTCCGTGAACTCGAAGACGAATTCCTCATTGCCGATCTTGGCACTATCGAAAAGCGCCTGGAAAGGCTTGCTGTCGAACAGAAGAAAGGGAAGAAGATCGGTGGATCGGAAAGGGAACTGCTGGAAGCCTGCCTTGAGCTCCTGAGTAGCGGGAAGCCCTTGCGGCTCAAGCCCGAACTGGCAGCGGCTCCGGAATTGCGCGGGTTCACCCTCCTGTCCGCCAAGCCACTGCTGGTGATCGTGAACAATGCCGACGAAGACGACCACCCGTCTGATATCGGTGCTGACGAAGTACACATCATGGTGGTACGGGGCAAGCTGGAAATGGAGATGGCTCAACTGCCGGAAAGCGAAGCCACCGTCTTCCGGCAGGATTTCGGACTCTCCGAAAGCGTCCTCGAACGCGTCATTCGTGGTTCCTTTGCCCTGCTTGATCTGGCTTGTTTTTTCACTGTTGGTGAGGATGAGGTGAGGGCCTGGACCATCCCCCGGCATCTACCCGCGCAGGAAGCGGCCGGAGTGGTCCACACCGACATGCAGAAGGGTTTCATTCGCGCTGAAGTGGTAGCTTTTGAAGATCTCCACCGCGCCGGCGACCACCCCGCCGCCCGTAAGCAGGGTCTCGTCCGTCTGGAAGGAAAAACCTATCCTGTCAAGGATGGCGATATCATCAACTTCCGCTTCAATGTGTGAGGCGAGCCTTGAAATCCCGTCTTCTGCCCCCTTTGACAGCGAGCGGCAGCCGAGCATTCACCCAAAAAGCCATCTCTTTCACGACGAAGAGCACGACCTGAACGCTTCGTGCTCTTCGTGTGACTTCGTGGAGGATAGGCTGTTTGGAGTCCCCTACCAGTCGCCACCATCGCGGAGATAGGCATCGATGTCGGCCGCGGCGCGCTTACCTGCCCCCATGGCACTGATCACGGTCGCGGCACCGGTTACCACATCGCCCCCGGCCCATACCCCCTTCATGGTGGTCCGACCGTTTTCGCCATGAGCTACCACGGTTCCATGCTTGGAGCGCTGGAGACCTTCGGCATTGAAGAAGACCAGCGGGTTCGGGCTGGTACCAAGCGCGAAAATGACCTGATCCACCTTCATATCGAATTCGGAACCCTTGATCGGGACCGGACTGCGACGGCCTGACTGATCTGGTTCCCCCAGTTCCATGCGAATGCACTTCATGGCGGCGATCCCGCCCTGGCCATCACCGATGATTTCAATGGGGTTGGTCAGAAAGTCGAAGATGACACCTTCTTCTTCGGCATGGTGGACTTCCTCGCGACGTGCAGGGACCTCAGCCGGCGAGCGGCGATAAACAATATGGACTTCGCCCCGCTCACCCCCATTGGCCTTCGCCCGCAATGACTGGAGGCGCAGGGCACAGCGCGCCGAATCCATGGCAACGTTGCCGGCGCCGATCACGGCCACCCTGTGTCCAACCTTCACGGGGGTGTCGTATTCGGGAAATCGATAGCCCTTCATCAGGTTAACGCGGGTCAGGAATTCGTTGGCCGACATGACTCCGTTGAGGTTGATCCCGGGGATCCGCATGAACATCGGCAGGCCAGCGCCGGTACCCAGGAAGATTGCGTCGAAATCTGCCTGCAGATCATCCAGGGTGAGCGTGCGGCCGATGACGTGATCGGGCTTGATCTTGATGCCGAGAGCATTCGCCGCGGTTTCGATCTCTGCCTGGATGACGGCCTTGGGAAGCCGGAATTCGGGAATACCGTAGACGAGCACCCCGCCCGGGGTCTGGAGTGATTCGAAAATGGTGACGTCATACCCCATGATCCCGAGATCCACCGCACAGGTAAGACCCGACGGGCCAGATCCGACAATCGCTACCTTCTTGCCCGTTGCCGGTCCCTTGGTCACGGCAAAGGTCTTGTTGGCCAGCTCAAAATCGCCGACATAACGCTCCAACCGTCCGATGGCCACCGGTTCGCCCTTCTTACCCAGGATGCACCGTGATTCACACTGCACTTCCTGGGGACAGACCCGGCCGCAGATGGCGGGAAGATTGTTCTTGGCCTTCATAGCGGCGACAGCCTTGGCCAGATTCCCTTCCCGCACAGCTTCGATGAACTGGGGAATGGTGACTTCCACCGGACAACCATCCATGCAGTGGGGTTCCTTGCACTGCAGGCAGCGCTCCGCCTCCCGCTGGGCCATTTCCAGAGTATATCCCAAAGCCACTTCGCTGAAGTTCTCCGCCCGTTCTTCAGGTGTCTGCGCGGGCATTTCCTGCCGGGGGATTTTCATCCGTTCTTTTTTTGTCAGTTCAGCCATCTACTTCTCTCCCTCTTTAACCATGCGGTCCAGGTTGCACTTGTGAGTATCCCGAAAGCGTTGAACCGCCACCTGCTCTTCCGAACGATAAAAAGACATGCGTGACAGCAGATTGTTCCAGTCTACCTTATGACCGTCAAACTCGGGACCATCCACACAGACGAACTGAGCCCCCTCGTCCATCAAGACTCGGCAGCCACCGCACATTCCGGTACCGTCTACCATGATTGAGTTCAGGCTGACGATGGTGGGAACATTGAACGGTTTGGTGGTTGCGGCGACAAACTTCATCATGATGGCGGGTCCGATAGCCCAGATCTTGGCAATTTTCCCCGGATTTGCCTCCAGAATCTCCTTAAGGGGAACGGTGACAAGGTCCTTCCGTCCATAGGAACCGTCGTCGGTGGTGACAATGAGCTCATCGGAAACAGCCCTCATCTTGTCTTCCCACAACAGCAGATCCTTAGTCCGGGCACCAATGATCGAGATAACCTTGTTGCCGGCCTCTTTGAGAGCCCTGGCAATGGGATAGACCGGAGCAATCCCCACCCCGCCGCCGATGCACACTACCGTACCGAAGTTCTCGATTTCCGTAGGGTGTCCGAGCGGCCCGACAACGGTTTTGAAGGCGTCCCCCACCTCCATCAATCCCATTTCCATGGTCGATTTGCCCACTTCCTGGAAGATCATGGTGATGGTGCCGGCCTCCCGGTCGTAGTCGGCAATGGTGAGCGGGATTCGTTCACCGTGCTCGTGCGTGATGACGATGATGAACTGGCCGGCTTGGGCCTTACGAGCCACCTGTGGGGCTTCCACCACCATCAGCTTTGTAACGTCACTCAGAACTTGCTTCTCTAAGATCTTGTACATTCCCGACTTCCTTTTTCCCTGAATTGATTGGTCAGCATCCGTGGCAAGCTATCCGATCACCCCTGCGCGGGCCTTACGGTCCGCCCTCTCAAATAACCGCCCAAATTTCCAATATGGGGGGAACCAGCTGGAATTACAAGCTATTCTCCCAATGATAGGCGATACCATAAAAACACAAGAAATATATCACAAGAATCTTTGCTGAATCAATCCAGAAATTCCTGCTCAAAAAGAAGCCCTTGCTCTTGCATAAGTTTTGACCTTAGCCGGGAATGTGCTAAAGAGATAGTTTCTGAAGCATCCGCTATAGCCCTTGGCATGGATGCGGATAGCCCCGTCGGACGGAAGGCTTATCAGTTCTCGCACCTCGCCTGGAATCAGTGAGGTGGGACGGGAGTGGCGAACACCAGAGCGCTACAGGAGCTTCACTACCACGGAGGATCCTGAAAACAGCTCCAAGTGAGGGAAGGTTGCCCATGAAAATTGCGTATTTCAGCATGGAGATCGGACTCAACGAAAACATCCCAACCTACAGCGGCGGTCTCGGGATTCTGGCTGGAGATCACATTAAATCCGCTGCGGACCTTAGCCTTCCGCTGATTGCAGTGACTTTGCTCTACAAGCGGGGCTACTTCATTCAGACCATCAATCCCATGGGGGCACAGGAAGAACTCTACCCCTATTTCGATCCCCGCGCCTTCATGGAGCCCCTCCCCTTCAAGGTCACCATCAAGATCGGCAGTCGAGACGTCCACATCGGCGTCTGGAAGTACAATCAGGTGGGTATCAAGGGACGGGTACCGGTCTATTTTCTGGACACCGACCTGCCCGTTAACGCGCCCGAAGACCGCCTCATCACCCAGTTTCTATACGGTGGGGACAACCACACCCGGATTTGCCAGGAGGCCGTCCTCGGGATCGGTGGGTATCTTGCTCTAAAGCGCCTGGAACGCGGCATCACAACGTATCACATGAATGAAGGACACGCGGTCTTTCTGACCCTGGCGCTCCTCCAGGAATTCAACGGCGACGAAGACGCGGTGCGTCAGAAGTGCATCTTCACCACTCACACCCCGGTTCCCGCCGGCCACGACAAATTTTCCTACGATCTAGCAGGGAAGACTATCGGTACCTACCTGCCTGACAACATCCGCGCGCTTGCCGGTCAGGATCTCCTCAACACCACCGTTCTTGCCCTGAATCTTTCACGCGGCCACAACGGGGTGAGCGAGCTGCACGGCGAGGTGTCCCGCGAGATGTTTCCAGGCTACAATATCGGCCATGTGACCAACGGCGTCCACCATCTCAGCTGGACGGGCGACGAATTCAAGGCCCTGTTTGACGAATATCTGCCGACCTGGAGGGAAGAACCGCAAGTCCTGGCAGAGGCTCACAGCATTCCCGACGATGCCATCAAGGAGGCCAAGCGCCATGCCAAGAAGCGGCTCATCAGCTATATCAACTCGGTTTCCGGAGCTGGCTTCACCGACGAATTGCTGACCATCTGCTTCGCCCGCCGCGCCGCGGCCTACAAGCGAGCAACGCTCATCTTCTCGGATCTCGAGTATCTCTTCAACCTGAGTTTCGACCGTGTGCAGTTCATCTTCGCCGGCAAGGCCCATCCCCAGGACAATGCCGGGAAAGGGCTGATCAAGGAAATTGTCAACCTGGCAAAACAATACGAAAACAAGATCCGCCTGGTATTCGTCTCCAACTACAACATCTGGCTCGCGGGCCTCATGACTCAGGGTACCGATGTCTGGCTCAATACACCCCGCCGCCCGCGGGAGGCCAGCGGCACCAGCGGTATGAAGGTCTGCTTCAACGGGGGCATCAACATGAGCGTTCTCGACGGCTGGTGGCGGGAAGGCTGTCGCGACCGCCTGAACGGGTGGGCCATCGGCGATGATGAAAACCAGAGCGACGAGGCCGCCGCCGCCGACCTCTACCAGGACCTCGACGACATGGTGACCACCTACTACGCCAACCCGAAACAGTGGCTCAATATCATGAAAAACTCCATCGCCGACCTGACGCCTGTCTTCAACACCCACCGGATGGTCATGGAGTACGTGGACAAGTATTATGGGTGAGAAGGTCCCTGTGGCCTGAGGAGTGAGTGGAGCTCAAAAGCCATGACGACCAGATAACCGCCCGTCATTTCGGCATGCGGTCGGAGGGGATCCAGAGAGGCAACACTCAATCCATCCCTATTCGCTAGATGTCCATTTAGAAGCCGGTGAAAAGAAAGTCAAGAGCTGCGACAATCTCGTGACGCTGCTCCTTTAGTGAACTGACCCTTTCTCCAAGACATCGGACCGAAATACCGGCCAGTTCCGCCGTGGACATGAACACCGGGGTGTTTCTTATTGTGAACGGAGGGTTAAGATGCTTGATCGTTTTACTCATGGCTGAAGCAGCTATGAGCGGTACGACCACCCGTGTTGAAAGGGCATCGAGCAAGTCAGCTTGGACATCGAGCAGAAAAGGAACTGCCTGATTGGTGTCTTCATTGGGGTTTTCAAACACATCAAATTGTGCCATCAAAACCCCCTCAAGCCGTCACTGAACGCACCGCCGGCTTCGATGCGAAGATTATAAGCTTCAATGGCATCGCGGTTTTCTTCCCGCCACCGCCGGCGTTGTTCCTCCAACAGCATCTCGATAAGGCGCTGTTCCAGAGCCTTGGAAAGGTTTATGCGATGCTCTTTTGCCTTCTGAAGAAGATCGCTGTTGATACTAAGATTTGTAGCTTTTTTCGGGGCATGAGTATTATAGAGCCTCTCCTGCATGATGCTCTCCTTATGCGTATTTGTAGTGCGCATATTTTACCCACTCAAATGATCGGTTGCAAGGGATTTCAATGAACGCCCCCCGGCCTTAGACTTCTCCTCATCAGCACCACAGCCTGATCTTGTTTCGAGTCCCCCTCTCGAAGAACGTCATTCCGGTATGCTTTTGGCCGGAATCCATGAATTGCCTGCGTACCGGCTCCCCCCTGGCCTGAAACTTGCCGGGACAAGTTCGCCCGTATGACGAAAGGTTAGCATAGTTATGTTGGGTGACCCTAACCCGAAAGGAGAGCCCATGGGTCAAAACCGCCAGCGCGATGGATTGCTCGCCAAGATCGATAAGCTGATCGACGATGCCGAATGCTTCGACACTGTCCGTAACATCAGATGGTCGAAAGGCATACGCTGCCTAACCTGCAGAAGCATTGTAGCAGGTCATAAAGGGTATCCTGAAGACGTAAAAAAAGCGCGCAAAGGGCGACGAAACCGCCTGAAAGGCGCGCGAGGCCGTGGCACCTTGGAGAAAGAAAAGCCCCCTGTTCTGGGCATCATCCAACCGACAAAGGTCCCACTGCGTCCGAGAAGCGATGCTGTCACCGAACCGCTACCACCTTGGCCAGGAATTCGGCGAAAAGCTCCGGGTTGGCTAGTTTCATCCGCCGCCGGACCTGAATGGGGTCGATCCTTTTCGCGAGGCGCAGGCTTTCCTCGTTTTCACAGAGGATCATTCCCCGGAAGAACAGTTCAGCCGCCTTGACGGGGTCGGATTGCCCGGCCAAGGCTTTTTGGCGGACGAGATAGTCGTTCACCAATTCCTGCAAGCCGTCATCGAGGCCGACGACCTTACGTTCGAAGATTCCGGCAATGCGGGCATGGCTCGGCAGCCAAGCTGTGGCAAGAACCTCATCAAAGTCGTACAGCAGCTGAAGATCGTGTAACAGGTCTTTCAGTTCATTGTCTCGCAGATCCTGCCAGGAGATGGCGGCAGGGTCGATGAGGCAGCCTTCCCGGTAGCATTGCCGGGCGACTTTGACATCCCCGCGCAGCCAGTAGGTATCTCCCAGGTATCCGTAGAGAGCAGCGTGATGGGGAGCCTCTACAATGAGTGCCTGGAGGTGCTGGATGGCCCGGTCAATTCGTCCTGCCTGAAGGTAGAGATACCCCGTAGGGATTTCTTCCATCAGCATCGGAACATCAGGTCCGACTTCCCGTTCGAACTCACGGATGATGCTTTCGAAGTAGACGTTCCGGAGATCCAGAATGAGGCTGTCGCTGCTCTTCATTCCGAGGGGTTGCGCAAAGTCCTCGAAGCTCTTCCAGAAGCGGCACCGGTAGGGGATACGCGCAGAGAACTCCAACGGAGCTTTCGCCATGCCCTGCAGCAGGAATTCTGCCATGGCGATTTTCGAGGCCACCTCGGGCCCGTTGGGATAGGCCTGCCGGTGTTTTCGGAAATACTCCAGGGCTTGTTCTGGCTGGAGCATTCTGAGCGCGCGCAACCCCTGATTGATCAGGATCATGTCGTTCCGAGCGAAGAGGCTGAGCTGTCTCGGCGGTTCCGGTACCATCGCGGGGGCAACCTTGTCATGGGTGTCCCCGGCAAAGTGCTTCTCCTCGAGGGAGCGGTCTCGTGGCGACCACAGGATCTGCTTGACGAGGTCATCCTCGAGCCGGACGACTGCGGCGAGTCTTGTGACGTTCTTGACGACCTTGCCCAACTGCCTGACCCATTGGGCATAGGCGAAGGTGACTAGTGCATCCGCCTCCGCCAGCGGAAAGGCAGCCAGCTGCGCGCCGTGTTCGGGGCAGTCTACCAGGTCCAAGCTGGCAAAAAGCTGGGTCTGCCGCTGGCAAGTATTGAGATGGCGCCAGCTTCTTTGTTCGGTTTTGCCACAGACTGCGCACTTTCTTCCACAGAGCGGGCATTTCGCCGCCGTCGTTTCTGCCTGTTCGAGATACACCAGCACCTTGCCGGAGGGCGCATCGGCAACAACCCTCTTTACCTGCCATGGGGAAACCAGCTGCAGCAGATCCTGATAAAGTTCCTCGACTTCCATAAGGCGATCCTCTGACCCTCGGTTTCGCTCGAGCGCTCATCCCCGGACTTTTTCCCTGCATAGTCCGGCCAGGGTTTCGAGGTAAAACCCTTTGGACTCACGACGATTATAGCGGAAAATCGTGTCCACCAGTCCCTGATGAATCCTTCCAAATGTCAGTGCGTAGTGTCTGCAGACCCAGCGATAGTACTTTTCCAGGCTTTTCATGTTCTGTGGGAAGAGGATGCGAATCAGTTCGTCAAGGAGTTCGTCGGCGCGGTGGTCGAAAAAGTTCGCCAGATTGGGTGGCGGCCCACCTGGAATCGGCAGGTACTCCTGGACAAAAACGTAGGCTCCGGGGAGGGAGCGGAGGAACCGGAACCGCTCCACATCCTCGGCAAGAGTGGTATTGAAGCCGTACATGCATACGAATTCCACATTGTCAGTGCGAGCAAAACCGAATCGCTCGTAGATCCGGCGTATTTCCTCCAGATTGCGACTGTCATTCAGGCTGAAATGGACCACACGGCGAGTGAAACGCAGGTTCGAGCAGTGGAGGCGTTTGATGAGGTGGATCTTTTCCTCGTCGAATAACCGGAGGTCCAGGGTTTGAGTGAAATTGACCAGCAGACCCCGCGCCACCATCTCTTCCAGCAGTTCTCCCGCCTTCGCGTGAGCCAGGATGTTGTCGTCAAGCAGGATGAGCTTGCGCTGACCATTGGGCAGCAGGTCGTCAAGGGTGGCAACCTGGGTGGGTCGCCCTTCCTTGCGGGGAACGATGCAAAAGGGGCAGGAAAAGGGGCACCCGCGGGTCAGGAAACCAATGGCCCGATCACCCAGCTCCGGATAGAGGCTGTAGTCAGCGGGCAGGTTTTCAATTTCCGCCGGAAGCCGTTTTTCGACATCGGCCCCGGACCCACCGATCCAGATTGAATCACCGTAGTACTTTCGCAGTCTCTCGATCCGGCTTTCAGTCGATAAGCGGAAAAAGACCGCACTGGCGCAGACCCTGTCAAACTTTCTCGAGTACTGCTCCCACCGAGCCAGGATTACGGGTCGTCCCTGCTCCTTGAAATGGCGACTGAGCTTCATGAGTGCCAGGTTTGGGATGCGGCTGTCCACATCGAGCAGGAGAATGGCTTTCTGCGGCACCGGCGAGGGACGTTTCGGTTGCTCGATTACCTTGGGAAGGGCAAGGCTCCTGGCACGAAGTTCGGAGGGAAATGACCGCGCGGGTTGGTCGGCGACGGTAGCCAGGATCTGCATTTGCGGGAACAATTCATCCATGAAGAGAGCCCAGCGCGGAAGATGAGCCTCGGGACACCAATGGTCAGGACGGTCGAAGAGGATGAGGCCGGGAAGATCGAGCGGCGTGCGCTGCTTGGGGTAGGCATCGAGCAAATGTCTGGCGGTATCGAGTGCGGGGAGGAGGGCCCGCCGGTGCCAGGGGGCAAGCTTGAGCCACTCCCGGCTGAAATTGCAGGTCGCGGCGAGCCAGCTTAGCGTATCGAGGTCGAAATGGAGCGCGACCAGACGGGCCAGGCGCTCCAGGGCATGGCCCGCGCCTAAGCGCTGCCACCTGATGGCACGGTAGTGGAGTCGGGTCAAAAACTCCACCGGGTCGGTCAGCGCGGCTCCCGTGAGGAAAAGAGAATGGAAACGGGTGAGGCGAAAGAATGGATCAGAGAACTCAAAATCATCCGTCCCCTCATGGGGAATCAGTTTTGATCCGTAGCCGAGCAGAAACAGCCAGGAACCACCCAGTCCGCTCTTGGCCCGGTGCCTGGACGCGGAACCGGCAAGAAAGCGGTACTCGCTGGCGCTGAGGGTCCGGAGCACGCCTTCCTGGTCGAGGCAAACGCCGCTGCCCCAGAGACCTGTTTCCTTTGTTGGAGAGGCATATTGAGGATGGAGGGCGAGCAGGACTTCCAGCTGCAGTGACTTTTCGGGCCTGCGGTGAAGCCGCCGCAAGGCGAACGGAATCCGGGAAAACAGGCGTACGCCACCACAGGCGATTGTGACCATCCGCAGCAGTTCGATGCCCCCTGGTCCGACCGGGACAATGGTCCACTTGCTGATACGATTATCCTTCGCCTCCAGGCATAACCTACCATCCCCGTTTTCGCGCGCGTTCTGGAAATGGAGCTCAAGAAGGTGCATCATATCGGCCAGCCATCTCAATTCCCAATCTGGTTAGGGGTGGTCATACAATGGGCTGTTAAGCCTTGCCCGTCAAGGAACATTGAAATTCCTCCCTGCTGATCTATAATGAGCGCGTCGAGCAGACAATACGGTAGGTGGCGGTTGCTGACATTCCAGCTCGGGAGGGAATCCCGGCGAATCGTTTCAGCAATGATCGAATGCTGAGCCACGGCGGAAGGGATACTTCTGACCATGGACTTCGCGCCCTTCTGTACACGACAAGGCCAAAGACTGATCTCATGAGCATCTCCCGAGAACCTGAAAGCGACGCGGACCATCCAACCTCCTCGATTGTCGTTACCGGAAGCTCCCTGGCACCCCTGGAGGAGACACCTCCGGAGGAATCCTGGTTCGCCCTTTATGTCCAGGTTAACCACGAACGGGAAGTGACCAAGCGTCTGGAACAAAAGGAAATCAACGCCTTCCTGCCGCTCATGGAGCGTTGGAGCAAGCGGCAGGACCGGCGCAAGAAAATCTCCGTACCATTATTTCCGGGCTACCTCTTCATCCGAACGGTACTCGACAACCCCACTCATGTTCACATCTTGAAGACTCCCGGAGCCTTGGTCCTCATCGGCAACTCCGAAGGGCCGGTGGCGATACCGCCTCATCAGATCGAAAGCCTGCAAACCTTGCTCAACTCACCCCGGCCGATTCTGCCCAATCCTTATCTCAAGGAGGGTGATTGGGTGCAAGTCATCCGTGGGCCTTTGGCCGGTTGCATGGGCATTCTCCTTCGGCAGAACCCGAAGAAAGGCCGACTGATCGTGAGTGTCGACATCATCTGCCGCTCAGTCAGCGTTGAACTGGACATGGAGGATGTGGAGCGCATCAGTGCTCCAAGCCCGTAATCATTGGGCATTCACCGAGTCACGCAACCATGATCGAGATTCGAGACCTATGGTTGCTTTCAGTGAGTGAAAAGGTGAGCTTCCACCCGACTACCGGCGTCGAGCCCCTCGACGTGAGCGGGAACGATCACATAGCCGTCTGCACGCCCCAGTACGCTGATCATGGCCGATTTGCCAAAAAGTGGTCTGATCATAAAGCTTTCTCCCTCGCGAACCAGCGCCACCGGCACATAATCAGTGCGACCGTGAACTGAGGGCAAACGGCTGGTGAGAACGCCATGCCGGGTATGACCCACCTCCAGGATCGTACAGCCTTCCGCCATTCCCTGTAGCACCGCCAGGCAGGGCAGAACCAAAGCGCGGCAGACCATCAACGCCGAAACCGGTTGGCCTGGCAGTCCCCAGAACACCTTTCGGCCGATCCGGGCCAGAATGGTTGGTTTGCCCGGGCGAATGGCGATCCCGTGTACCAACAGTTCCGCGTCCTCGAATCCTTCGAGGACGCGTACGGTAAAATCCCTCATCCCCACCGAACTGCCGCCCGAAAGCATCACCACGTCATGATCTGCCAAAGCCGCCCGGCAAGCCGCTACCAGCGCTTCCAGGCGGTCTTCCACCACCGCCTGCAAACCGACGATCGCTCCCATTTCCTGCATTTCCGCGGCAAGGCTGTAGCGGTTGACATCACGAATCTTCCCCGGTGGAAGTACGGCCGTGGAAACCGGTACGATCTCGTCCCCGGTCGAGAGTAATGCCACCCGCGGTTGGCGAAAGACGTTCACGGTATTGATCCCCAAGGCCGCCAGCATGCCCACATCCTGCGGGCGGAGACGCCATCCTCGGGGCAACAGGACTTCACCCTGTGCGATATCTTCCCCCTGCTTCAACACATTTTCTCCAGGCGCCACCGCTCGTGTGACTTCGAGGGTCTGGGCGTCCAGCAGTTGCGTGTATTCGAGCATCACCACGGCATCGGCATCCGCCGGCAGCATGCCTCCGGTAGGAATAGCGACGGCTTGGCCGGGTTCGACCGTGAGCAAGGTGTCAGTGCCCATGGTCACTTCCCCACAGATTTCGAGAAGGGCTGGCAGGGTTTCCGAGGCACCGAAAGTGCTTCGTGCCCTCACCGCGTAGCCATCCATCACCGCCCGGTTAAAATGAGGTACCGGCTCGGACGCCCTCAGTTCCTCAGCCAGCATATGTCGACAGGCCAAATCAAGGCTCAGACCCTCTACCGGCAATGGCTTGATCTCACCCAATATTTCCAGCACTTCATCGACCGTCTTGACCTTGAGAAAATGCGTCATAGTCGAAATCCTCTTTGCAATATGCTGTCTGGTCTGAGCAATACCGCCAAGCAGACGGTGAGAACCTGTCCCGGATCCGCCATGCCATAACCTGCTGCCGCCTGATACCGATCATTCCGCCACCTGGAGTTCGCATCCTCTTTTCAGGTCTGCCTTGCTTCAGGACGTTTCTTTGCCGACAGCAGGAACAAATTCGCCAGAAGATCGATTATGGGGGAAGACAATGTATCGCTACGTCTGATGGCTTCCTGACGCTACCTGCGGAGGGGCCTGGGGGCAGATTCCGGCGGGATCACCCGGAGGGGATAACTCTTTAGTGACCGCCCCCTCCGGAGAGGCTCTCGTGGCATCATTTCAGCGGCGGGAAACCCGCCGCTGAAACGTTAACGTTGGTGCTCCATCGGTATTGCAGCTACTTGGTTAGAGGACTTTGGCAAACGCCTCTTTGGCAATCTTGCCCATTTCGCCGAGGTTTTCGACGACCGTGATCCCGGCAGCCTGCATGGCCTTGATTTTGCCCTGGGCCGTGCCGCTCGAGCCACTGATAATGGCGCCAGCATGACCCATCCGCCTGCCAGGAGGAGCGGTGAGGCCGGCGATGAAGCCGATCACCGGTTTGGTTACGTTCGCTTTCACGAATTCTGCCGCGTCTTCCTCGGCCGATCCGCCGATTTCACCCACCATGATGATGGCCTTGGTTTCCGGATCAGCCTGGAATGCGGAGAGGCAATCGATAAAGTTGGTGCCGTTGACAGGATCACCACCAATACCGATAACCGTGCTCTGACCGATGCCCATGCTGCCGATCTGGTGTACCGCTTCATAGGTGAGGGTTCCAGACCGGGAAACGATACCGACGGGACCGGGAGTGTGGATGTGGCCCGGCTGAATACCGATCTTGCACTGGCCGGGTGTGATGATTCCGGGACAATTCGGACCAATGAGGCGGCTCTTGCTGGCCTTCAGATAGTTCTTGACTTTCAGCATGTCCATCACCGGAATGCCTTCGGTGATGGCAACGATGATGGGGAGGCCCGCCTCGATGGATTCCAGAATGGCATCCGCACAGAAGGGAGGCGGCACAAAAACCATGGACGCATTGGCGCCGGTTTCCTTGACCGCTTTCGCCACCGTGTTGAAAACCGGAATGCCTTCCACGTTCTGGCCGCCTTTGCCGGGGGTAACACCGGCCACCACGTTCGTGCCATAAGCCTTGCAGTTCATGGTGTGGAACTGCCCTTCACGGCCGGTAATGCCCTGAACCACTAATCTTGTATTTTTGTCCACCCAAATGCTCATGTGATCTCCCCCTTCTACCCTTTTGCGACGGCTGCAATTTTTTGGGCGGCGTCTGAGACGTCTTTTGCCGTTATCAGGTTAAGCCCGGACTTCTCCAGGATCTCCCGGCCCTGCTCCACATTGGTTCCTTCCATCCGGATGACCACGGGAACGTTGATGCCGACCTTTTTGGCCGCTTCGACCACACCGTTGGCCAGCCGGTCGCACCGTAGAATGCCGCCGAAAATGTTAATCAGTACGCCCTTGACCGCGGGGTCGGCCAAGATAATCCGGAAACCGTTTTCCACCTGCTCGGCGCTGGCACCGCCGCCAACATCCAGGAAGTTCGCGGGGGCCGCCCCAGCCTGCTGGATGATGTCCATGGTCGCCATGGCCAGCCCGGCACCGTTCACCATATTACCGATATTGCCGCCCGGCATCTTGATGTAGTTGAGATCGTATTTGGATGCTTCAACTTCGGACGGATCCTCTTCATCGAGATCACGATATTCGGCCACGTCCTTATGGCGGTAGATGGCATTGTCATCAAAGTTGATCTTGCCGTCCAGCGCGATCACCCGGTTATCCGAGGTGAGAACCAGTGGGTTGATTTCCACCAGGGAGCAGTCATAGTCCACACAAAGCTTGTAGAGCGCGGCAACCATGGTGTTGAACTGCTTGATCAGCTCGGGTTTCAGATTCAAACCGTAGGCCAGTTCATTGGCGTGGAAGCCCTTGAAGCCCAGCAGGGGATCAATGTAAACTTTGATAATCTTTTCCGGGGTCTTGGCGGCCACTTCTTCAATGTCCATCCCACCCGCTTCACTCGCCATGAACACGATCTTGGCAGTACCGCGATCAGGAAGCACACTCAGATAGAGCTCCTTCTCAATGGGCAAACCCTCTTCAACCAGCAGCTTCTTGACCACCTTGCCCTCGGGACCCGTCTGATGGGTGACCAGGGTCATGCCAAGGATCTTCTTGGCGTAATCTTCGATCTCATCACGATTCTTTGCCAGCTTGACGCCACCACCCTTGCCGCGGCCACCGGCATGGATCTGAGCCTTAACCACCACCGGAAAAGTCCCCAGCTCAGCACCAACGCTCTTAGCCTCGGCAACAGTGAAAGCCACGCTCCCACGAGGAACCGGGACCCCGTACTTCCTGAACAACTCTTTCGCTTGATACTCGTGAATTTTCATAGTTCTCCTCGCTATCCCCGAAACAACTCCATCTGTGCAGACCTCAGCTCACCAACGAGAGCCTTCATAAAAAGTAATCTGCTTCCCATTGCTAACGTAACCCTATAATGAAAACTCTCACAATGTCAAACGTTGTTTACATTTTTTTGGCACCATCCCAAAACTCATATGCCTTGCAGCTGCATCGTGCCATGTGCTATACATTTCCGTGGATGTCGGTGTTTGAGAGCCTTTTGAATAGTGCACGCAGCCTCGTTCAGACCTGATCTCCGGGCTGTAACTTTTTTCCCGAGCTGGAGCTTGGAAGCGAGTCAACGCAAACAGGCGAACGAGGAGAACGCCAGAGGAATCACCCGCCATGCAGTTTGAGTCCGTTATCGGGCTGGAAGTCCACGCGCAGCTGTTGACTGCAAGCAAGATTTTCTGTGGCTGTTCGACGAAGTTTGGTGCCAGTCCCAATATGAACACGTGCCCGGTGTGCCTCGGAATGCCCGGGGTGCTGCCCGTTCTCAACCGGCAGGTGGTAGAATTCGCCATAAAGATGGCACTGGCCACCCATTGCACTGTTGCCACTTGCAGCCAGTTTGCCCGTAAGAATTACTTCTACCCCGATCTTCCCAAGGGCTATCAGATTTCCCAGTATGAATTTCCTCTAGCCCGCGACGGCTGGGTGGACATTACCACCGAGACGGGCACCAGGCGCATCCGGGTTCATCGGATCCATATGGAAGAAGATGCCGGCAAGCTGGTCCACGACGAATTTCAACCGATCAGCTATGTGGATTTCAACCGCACCGGCGTGCCCCTACTCGAAATCGTCAGCGAACCGGACCTGCGCACTCCGGATGAGGCAGTCGCATATTTGAAGAGTCTGCGGGAAGTCCTGCGCTACATCGACATCTGTGACGGCAACATGGAAGAAGGCAGCATGCGCTGCGATGCCAATATTTCACTCCGACCGGTCGGGACTGAAGTCCTTGGTGTGAAGACCGAACTCAAAAACATGAATTCTTTCCGCAACGTGCAGCGGGCCCTCGAATTTGAGATCCGCCGGCAGGCGGCCCTGCTTCAGAGCGGGGAAGCGATTACCCAGGAAACCCGGTTGTGGGATGCCACCCGCAATGTCACGCTCAGTATGCGCGGTAAAGAAGAGGCCCATGACTACCGCTACTTCCCAGATCCCGATCTGGTTCCGCTTGTCATCCCCAGCAACTGGGTGGCAACCCTGCGCGCCGCCCTGCCGGAACTGCCCGATGCCAGGCGTGATCGTTTCCTCCGGGAATATGGTCTCCCAGCCTACGATGCCCACGTGCTCACCTCGTCCAAAGCCCTCGCCGACTATTTCGAAGCGGCAGTCGGTTCTTTTCGGCAGCCCAAGGTGGTGAGCAATTGGATCATGTCGGAACTCCTGCGCTTGCTCAATCGCGACAACTGCGAGATTGAAGCGTGCCTCGTTTCGCCCGACAACCTTGCGGAACTGCTGCTCCTGATTGACGGTGGAACCATTAGCGGTAAAATCGCCAAGACCGTTTTCGAGGAGATGATTGCCACGGGCCAGCGAGCCAGAAGCGTGGTCGAGGAAAAGGGGCTCGTTCAGGTTAAGGATAAAAGCGCCATTGAGGCGGTGGTAGAGGAGGTGCTTGCGGAGAATCCGGCTGAAGTCACTCTTTATCGGGCGGGTAAGGAGAAACTGCTCGGCTTTTTTGTCGGGCAGATCATGAAAAAGACCAGAGGCAAGGCCAATCCAAAGCTGGTCAACGAGATTCTGTTGAAGAAGCTGTCATAGGGAAACCGCATATGCCTGAAACATGGATGCCCCCAATCTATTGGGATGGAGACGCCGTAGCGATCGTCGACCAGCGGGTCCTCCCTCACCGCGAGAAGGTCATTCGTTGTGTCACTCCCGGTCAGGTCATCACCGCCATCACCAACATGGCCATCCGCGGGGCTCCGGCGGTGGGCGTGGCCGGCGCCATGGCCATGGTCCTGGGCGCCCGCAACCTGCCGGACAGCGATCTCAAGGCTTTCAAACGCAAGCTTGCGGCCCTCAGCCAACGGGTCAAGAATGCCCGCCCGACGGGCAACAATTTAAGCTGGGCGGTTGAAAGGGTCCATTCCGTGCTCGTGGAAAACCCTGCTGCGAGTGTGGCGGAACTGCAGCAGAAGATCAGGGAGATGGCGGATCGTATTCTGGCCGAAGATGTGGAGGGCAACCAGGCTATCGGCCGCCATGGGCGGCAGGTCATCCCACGGGGTGCCAGGATTCTCACCTACTGCAACGCCGGTGCTCTCGCCACCGCCGATTACGGCACCGCGCTGGGGGTGATCCGTGCAGCCTTTGCCAGCGACTCCTCAATCCAGGTCTACGCCTGTGAAACCAGACCCTTTCTCCAGGGCAGCCGCCTCACCGCCCATGAACTGTGTTGTGCCGGTATTCCCGTTACGCTGATCACCGATAATGCCGTCGGCAACCTGATGAGTCAGCAAAAGGTGGACGTCGTGGTGGTGGGGGCCGATCGTATCGCCGCCAACGGTGACACCGCAAACAAGATCGGCACCTACATGGTGGCGGTTCTAGCACACCGGCATGACGTGCCCTTCTACATCGCGGCACCAAGATCAACCATTGACCCCGGCATAGCCGATGGCCACGCTATCCCCATCGAACAGCGCGACCCGTGTGAGGTGACCCATTTTTGTGGGCGAAGGGTCGCTCCGGCAGGGGTTGGCGCCCTCAACCCGGCCTTCGATGTAACTCCTCATGGTCTGATCTCGGGAATCATTACCGAGGTGGGCATCCTGAGCAAGCCTTTTGGCCGGGCAATCCGCAAGGCCATGGAAATCTGACACAATGCCGGATGTCGGTCACAGATGCGGCTTGCTGGGGTCTGATCCCGTGCAGGATGGCTATCCGTTTTCAGGCGCCATTACCTATCTCTGAACAGAATCTCCAAGACCTCCTGCAAAGAGCGCACTGCCAGACAGCCCGCCGCCAGTTCCCGGGACAGATGATCGGCATTGTTGCGGGGAAGGAGGATCTTGCTAAACCCCATCTTGTTTGCCTCCATTGCCCGGATGGCGGTGTGGCCGACACCCCGAACCTCACCCGCCAGGCCGATCTCTCCCCAGATAACCAGCGTCGGTGGCACCGGCCGATCCAGGTAGGAGCTGATCAAGGCGGTGCACATGGCAAGGTCGACTGCCGGTTCGAGCAGGCGGACCCCACCCGCAACATTGACGAAAACGTCGTGTTGGGCAAAATTGAAGCCGAGCTTCTTTTCCAAGACAGCCAGCAGGAGTGACAAGCGGTTGCTGTCCACCCCCATGCTGGTACGCCGCGGCTGCAGCCAGCTGGTGGCACTCACGAGGGCCTGCAATTCTACGAGCAGCGGGCGAGTGCCTTCCACCGAGCAAGCCACCACCGACCCCGAAACCCCGCATGGTCTCTCCGCAAGCAGCAGTTGGGAAGGATTCGGAACCTCCTCAAGACCGGTCTCCTTCATCTCGAAGACCCCCACCTCATTGGTGGAGCCATAGCGGTTCTTAACGGCCCGCACCAGGCGGAAGGTGTGAGTGCGGTCGCCTTCGAGGTAAATGACCGTGTCCACCAGGTGTTCGAGCGCCCGCGGCCCGGCGATGGTGCCTTCTTTGGTGACATGGCCGACGAGAAAGATGCCAAGGTTGCGCTCCTTGGCCTCCCGCATCAGTCGCGCTGCGCATTCCCGTACTTGACTGATGGCACCCGGCGCGACGTCGAGGACGCGGGTGTGGAGGGTTTGGATGGAATCCACCGCCAGGATTTCCGGGTGGTTTGCTTCAACCGCGGCAAGCACCGCTTCGAGTGTGTTTTCCGCGAGGACATAGAGGTTCGAGGCACCGATACCCAGGCGCAGAGAACGCAGCTTGAGCTGCTGCGGGCTCTCCTCGCCGGTCACGTAGAGTACCCGCCGGGTGGTGGCATGGCGGGCCATCGCCTGGAGAAGCAGGGTAGATTTGCCGATGCCGGGGTCACCAGCCAGCAGGACGATGGAACCAGGCATGAGGCCGCCTCCAAGCACCCGGTCCCATTCCCCGATTCCGCTGAGAAGACGGTCTTCCACGTCGAAAGGAATCTCCGCCAGCAGCTGGGGCGCGCCACTCGAGCTCACGCTCATGGCACGAGGTGGCTGTTTGACTGCGATTTCTTCCTCGAGACTGTGCCAGCTCTGGCAATCGGGGCAGCGCCCCAGCCATTTGGGACTGACATGTCCGCACTGCTGACAACGGAAGACGGTTTTCTGACCAGCCATGGAGATCTCTCCTCCGACCATCCATTATTCGACTTCTCAGTGATGTCTGGTTGACAAAAGGTACTCTATTGCTTATAAGCTGAGTCTGCTTTCTGAAGCAAATGGGAAGTTTTGTTCAGTAAATGAATGGCTGGGCGAATAGAGGAGCTTTTCTCATGGCAGGAAAGAACATCATGGAAGTCAGCGACGGCAATTTTGAGCAGGAAGTATTGCAGTCGGACGTACCCGTTCTGGTAGATTTTTGGGCGCCCTGGTGCGGACCCTGCCGCGCCATTGCTCCCCTCATTGATGAGCTGTCAGGGGACTATGCGGGTAAACTCAAAGTGGCGAAGTGCAATGTGGATGAGAATCCCAAGACACCGTCTCGATACGGGATCCGCGCCATTCCAACCCTGATCATCTTCAAGGGCGGCAATGTGAGTGAACAAATTACCGGGGCCGTGGCCAAGTCCCAGATTTCGGCTGCCATCGACAAAGTTGTCGCCTGACCCGGGCGGTCGCCGAGAGAGAGGTGACGGTCACAAGCGGGCCTCTGATTGATAGTTCATGGCTTCGTTGTTTTTCTCATTAGCGGACCCTTCATCAAAAACATCCCGGGCCCTCATGTTCAATCATACCCCAAAAGTCGACAAGGGCGCATCGCAGCAGCTTGCCGCTGCTCCCTCAAGATGGCTTCCTTCGGCTTTCTCCCTGTTTCCAAGAAGCAGGGATGGTTTCGCTCCATGATATCGGAAAACCTCATGCATCATTTCCCCGAACCTGTGAAGATGTTGCGGCCGATCACCACAACTCTGCTCCTGCTGATGCTGCTGCCTGTAATGACCGGCTGCGACAGCTACCTTGTGAAATTCTACTTCGGTGACACTTTCAGCAAGGGATCCTCGAGTTCCGTCGAGAAGAGTGCCGAACAGCTGGCCGTTGACGGTATGCAGAAGATGCAAAAGCAGGACTACGACGACGCTGTCAAGGATTTCCAGCAGTTGAAAGAGCGCTATCCCTACAGCAAGTACGCCATGCTGGCGGAACTAAAGCTCGGGGACGCTCGATTTTACAACAAGGAATATCCCGAGGCTGCTGTTGCCTATGAGGAATTCGCCAGGCTGCACCCGCGCAATGAAGTGATTCCCTATGTGCTGTATCAAATCGGCATGTGCCATTTCCTCTCTTTCTCCTCGGTGGACCGGGATCAGGAGGAAACAGTGCTGGCAATGGAGGCTTTCCAACGTCTGATTCGAGCCCATCCCGATTCAGAATATGCGATGAAGGCCAAAAAACAGCTCTACGAATGCCAGAAGCGCATCACTGCGCATGAATTCCATGTTGGACGACTCTATTTCATCATGGGAGAATACTACGCAGCACGGGAACGGTTGGACCTAGTCAGCCGAAAATATCCACAAGCGGTCAAGGATCTGGGATATGAGGAGGAGGTCAACCGGATGCTTGCCGCCAGTCGGAACCGCGTGAATGAAGGAGGTAAGAAACCAAGCTTTTGGAGTCGTTGGGGATTTTAAGAAGGTTTTTATATTATTGACAAACGAAAAAACTCCTTTAAAGTTGAATGGTCCCCATTGGAACTTGGACCCCCTTCCCCAGGGAGAAACCTCGACCTCTTACCAGGTAGAACCTCTGAATAGATAAAGAAAAAAGAGAGCAATTCCCAGTCCCTCGAAAATACCGTCCCGAAGAATCATGCCGCAGTGAGACGCATCATGATGGGAGAATCGGGTCCCGGTGCATGCGAGACCACCCCTAGATGGAGTTGACCGAGATGCCGCAAACCACACAAAACGCTCAGGAGACCAGCCCAAAGCAGGCAAAGGATGGAGAAGCACCCGAACTGCCGCGCAACGAGATGAACCTGGTGGAGCTGAAAAGCAAGAACATCAGGGAACTCATGACCATCGCCAAGACTCTCAATATCGACGGCGCCAGCGCCATGCGCAAGCAGGAACTGATCTTCGCCCTCCTGCAGGCCCAGGCAGAAATGAGTGGGCTCATTTACGGCGAAGGGGTCCTGGAAATCCTGCCGGATGGCTTCGGGTTTTTGCGCAGCCAGAATTACAACTACCTCCCCGGACCTGACGACATCTACGTGTCACCTTCTCAGATTCGCCGTTTCAGCCTGCGAACGGGGGACAGCATCTCCGGCCAGATCCGCCCCCCCAAAGATAACGAACGCTATTTTGCCCTTCTCAAGGTTGAGGCCGTCAACTACGAAGACCCTGAGGTGGCAAGGGATAAGATCCTTTTTGACAACCTCACGCCCCTTTACCCCGACCGCCGGGTCAAACTGGAAGCCGTTGCCGACAACCTCTCGACACGGGTCATGGACCTGTTGACTCCCATCGGCTTCGGGCAGCGCGGCCTGATCGTCGCTCAGCCTCGCACCGGCAAGACCATGCTCCTGCAGAATATCGCCAACGCTATCTCGGTCAACCATAAGGAAGCCTATCTCATCGTGTTGTTGATCGATGAACGCCCGGAAGAAGTAACCGACATGCAGCGCAACGTGCGCGCCGAAGTGGTGAGTTCTACCTTTGACGAACCTCCGCAGCGCCATGTGCAGGTGGCGGAAATGGTCAGTGAAAAGGCTAAGCGGCTGGTGGAACACAAGCGGGATGTAATCATCCTCCTGGACAGCATTACGCGTCTGGCCCGCGCCTATAACACGGTCGTGCCCCCCAGCGGCAAAATCCTCTCTGGAGGGTTGGATTCCAACGCCCTGCATCGCCCCAAGCGCTTCTTTGGCGCGGCCCGGAATGTCGAGCAGGGCGGCAGCCTGACCCTGATCGCGACGGCCCTCATCGACACCGGCAGTCGCATGGACGAAGTCATCTTTGAAGAATTCAAGGGCACGGGCAATATGGAAATAGTGCTCGATCGCAAGCTTGCGGACCGCCGGATTTTCCCGGCCATTGACATCAACAAGTCCGGCACGCGCAAAGAGGAACTGCTGATCCCACCGGACGATCTCAATCGGGTCTGGATCCTCAGAAAACTGCTCTCCCCTCTGAACCCCATCGATGCCATGGAGTTTCTCCTGGACAAGATGCAGGGCACAAAGAATAACGCCGACTTCCTGGCGTCCATGAACCGCTGAACGTTCGACCATGTGATTGGAAAAAGAGCTTGAGTAAGTTCCGGCTTGGAGTATAATGACTTTTTGCGAATGCCCAAGACCGAGTGAGGAGGAAGGGAGTTTATGAAAGAAGGAATTCATCCAGCCTATCACCAGACTGTTATCCGCTGCGCCTGCGGCAGCGAAATCCCAACAGGCTCCACCAAGCAGGAGATCAGGGTCGAAATCTGTTCCAAATGTCACCCTTTCTACACCGGTAAACAGAAGCTGGTTGATTCTGCCGGCCGCATCGAAAGGTTTCGCAGGAAATACGAAAAATTTCAGTCTAAAGGTGCCTAGGCCTCGACATCCGAACATCCTCCCGAACTGAACCCAGCTTATCCTTACTGACAGCCCCGGGGAATTGAAGGTGGGCCACTACTGCTATGTTTAACCGCCTGGAAAGTGTAGAAGAGAAATATCTTCAGCTGGAGCAGGAGCTCAGCAAGCCAGAAATACTGGCTAATCAAAAGGAATATCAGAAGGTTACTCGGGACCACGCAGAAATGGCGCCGGTGGTTGAGGCTTATCGCCAGTATCGCAAGCTGACTCAGCAGATCCAGGAGAACCAGCAGATGCTCGAAGCCGAAACCGATCCTGAGATGATCGAGCTCATCAGACAGGACCTCAGCAGCCTGCGCAATGAACTCGACGCCACCGAGATGGGGCTCAAGCTCATGTTGGCCCCCAAAGATCCCATGGATGAAAAGAATGTCATCCTCGAGATCCGGGCCGGCACCGGCGGTGACGAAGCAGCACTTTTTGTGGCTGACCTTTTCCGGATGTATTCCCGCTATGCCGAGTTGCGTCGGTGGCGGGTGGAAATAATGGATGCTCACCCCACTGGCATCGGCGGGTTCAAGGAGATCATTGCCGGGGTCAACGGTCAGGGCGCTTTCAGCCGGCTTAAGTATGAACGCGGCGTGCATCGGGTTCAGAGGGTCCCGGTAACGGAAAGCCAGGGGCGTATCCACACTTCCGCGGTTACCGTGGCGGTTCTGCCGGAAGCTGAAGAAGTCGATGTCTATATCGATCCCAATGACCTGCGCGTTGACGTGTTTCGCTCTTCCGGCCCCGGCGGCCAGAGTGTCAACACCACGGATTCGGCCGTACGCATCACTCACCTGCCCACTGGGCTGGTGGTGATCTGCCAGGACGAGAAATCGCAGTTCAAGAACAAAGCTAAAGCCTTGAAGGTCCTCCGCGCTCGACTCCTGGACCAAATGCAGATGGAACAGGAAGCCAAAATCGCCCAGGATCGGAAAAGTCAGGTTGGCACTGGAGATCGGAGCGAACGGATTCGGACCTATAATTTTCCCCAGAATCGTGTTTCCGACCACCGCATCAACCTCACCCTGTATCGCCTGGACGCCGTTCTCGATGGCTCCCTCGATGATATCATCGAACCCCTGAACACCTATTTTCAGGCAGAGGCTCTCAAAGGCCTCGATCTCGCCTAGCATACCAGTCTCTGAGGAAAAACCGAGGCCACCCCAATGACTCAGCCCGGCTCATGGAAGTGACGGATGGATGAGAAATGGACGGTACTCAAGGTGCTCCAGTGGACCACCGCCTTTTTTGAACGCAAGCACCTCGAACAACCCCGGGCCAGCGCTGAAGTCCTTCTTGCTCACATCCTCGGGATGGAACGTTTGCAACTGTATCTCAATTTTGATCGCCCCCTTACCTCTGCCGAACTCACCGCCTACCGCGCCACCATTCAGCGGCGCGCCGCGCGGGAACCGACCCAGTACATCACCGGGAAGCAGGAATTCTGGTCACTGGAACTGGAAGTCACGCCGGCGGTGCTCATTCCCCGCCCGGAAACTGAAGTGCTCGTGGAAACAACTCTGGAACTGGCAGGTGATTCGGACAAATGCGTGCTCGACCTGGGCACTGGCTCAGGAGCAGTCGCCTTGGCCCTGGCCCATGAGCGACCTAATCTGGAAATCATCGCATCTGACCGGTCCCTTGCCGCACTGCAGGTTGCTCGACGCAATGCCTTGCGCCATCACCTCCAACACCGCGTGGCGTTTGTTGCCACCGATCTATTGACGGGGTTCGCTTCTGCCCCGGCACCGTTCCATATCATCGTCAGCAACCCTCCCTACATCAGTGAAAAAGAATTGCCCTCTCTCGCCCCGGAGATAATAGAATACGAACCGATTTCTGCTCTGAAGGCAGGTCCTGACGGACTTGCCGTAATCCGGCGAATTATTAGTGTAGCACCAGGCTATCTAAAGAACAGAGGGTCACTTCTCCTGGAAATTGGTGCAGGACATGCGGAAGAGCTTCGTGAGGAGCTGGAGAAGGTCTCCAGCTTTGTTCATTGTGAATTCCTGAGAGATTATTCCGGGATCCTCCGGATTCTACATCTACAGAAGGGCCACAACTCCTAGACCATCGCTGGGCTTATGGCTTTTTGACAACAGGGGTGGAGGCAGACAAGGTCTGGGCATTGCCATCACCGCTCACAACTCGTTGCTTTTTTGAGGAACCCAATGGATAAACTCGTCATAGAAGGTGGGGTGAAGCTCGATGGAGAAATAGCCATCAGTGGCGCCAAGAATGCCGCGCTTCCCCTCATGGCTTCAGCCCTGCTGGCCAGCGGCCGGCATACCCTGACCAATGTTCCCCGGCTTCAGGACATCCGCACCATGCAGGTGCTGTTGACAAACATGGGTGTTGTCTGCCGCCACGGCACCGAACTCGACCTCGATACCTCGAGCATTCGTTGCTGTGAGGCCCCGTATGAGCTGGTAAAGACCATGCGAGCCTCGGTCCTCGTGCTCGGACCTCTCGTTGCCCGACACGGACGGGCTCGGGTATCACTTCCGGGAGGATGCGCCATTGGTGCGCGACCGATCGATCTCCACCTGAAAGGGCTGCACCAGATGGGGGTGAACATCGAACTCGAGCACGGCTATGTCAATGCCAGAGCGACCAGGCTGAAGGGTGCGGTGATCGACTTCGAACAGGTGACTGTTACCGGCACCGAAAACCTCATGATGGCCGCAACCCTCGCTGACGGGGTAACCGTCCTTCAGCATGCGGCCCAGGAACCAGAGGTCGTAGCCTTGGCTGCCTATCTGGGCAGGATGGGAGCCCACATTGAGGGGGCAGGCACCTCGGAAATCAAGATTGAAGGAGTCAAAGAGCTCATTCCGAATAGCTGTGCGGTGATCCCCGATCGTATTGAAGCAGGAACCTATCTGGTGGCAGCCGGGATTACCGGTGGGCAGTTGCAACTGACTGCCTGCTGCCCCGAGCATGTGGGGGCGGTGATCGATAACCTCACCCTGGCGGGCCTCGAGATTGTGAGCCATGGAGATCGGATGGAAGTCCGACGCCATTCGGAAATCCAGAGCGTCAACGCTCATACTCAGCCCTATCCTGCCTTCCCTACCGATATGCAGGCTCAGTTCATGGCACTGATGACCCTCGCCCGTGGGACGAGTTGCATCACCGAGCAGATTTTCGAGAACCGGTTCATGCACGTACTGGAACTCAAACGCCTGGGCGCGGATATCGAACTCGAAGGGCGAACGGCGGTGGTACGGGGGGTACCGAAGCTGTCGGGAGCTCCGGTCATGGCAACGGATCTACGCGCCTCTGCCTCGCTGGTGCTCGCTGCATTGGCTGCCGACGGGGTTACGGAAATACACCGCATCTATCACCTCGACCGGGGCTACGAAACCATCGAAAAGAAACTCGCGGCCGTAGGTGCCCGAATTCGCCGTGAAAAAGCCTGACGGTTTGTCCCTTGTCCTCCCGGCCGATGGGCTGACATTGGCCACTGACTGCGGTGAAACGGCAGTCGGTATCAAAAACGCAGTGCTCCTGTCGCAATGACCAATGATGAAACCTTTGCTCCAACGTTCCTGGCCGCGTCACTTCTGCTGGCTCGTCATGGCCTTCATGGCCGGGATTGTGGCGGAACGCGAATCCTCGTGGTCCGTTCCGGCAGCGGGAATTTGGTCGGCAACTGTCCTTCTAATGCTGCTGCTCATGGTCGGGATCTTTCGCCGGATCCGTTGGGAGCATACCCCGGTGCTTTCCCTGCTGCTCTTCTTCAGCCTGGGAATGGTGGCCGGGCACCTGGACCGACCGGAACTTCCTTACCCCCACAGCCTTGAACCGTTTTTCGAGAATCAGCAGACCCCTCTTGTCGGCAGGATCAGCTCGCCCCCCGACTTCTATCCGGATCGATCTCGCCTCACGGTACAGCTGGAGGCAGCCATCCGAGGCGGCCAAAGCCATCCGCTAACAGGGGGCCTTCTCCTCACTCTGGGCATGGCTCCCCTGGCGGACTTGAATTGGTTTCCGGGCGATCAGCTGATATTCCGTGCCAACCTCAGGCCATTCCGTAATTTCAGCAACCCCGGCGGCTTTGATTACATTCGCAGTCAGGCTGAACAGGGGCTGTTCGCACGAGCCTACCTTGGCAATGAGCGGTTCATGGTCAAGCTCAGACACGGAACCGTGGCTTTTCCTGGATCCTGGCTGCTGGAAGCAAGAGAACGCCTGGAACGGTTCCGCCAAGGCGCTTTGATTTGGCTGCAACACCATCTTCCCCCGGATGACGCGGCTTTCTATGCCGGCCTGTTACTCGGCTACCGTAACCTTCTCTCCGACTCCTGGCGGGAACATCTCAACCGGGCCGGAGTCACCCACCTGCTTTCCATATCGGGTTTGCATCTGGGAATGGTCTTTCTTCTCGTGTTGCGGATGGTGCGCTGGCTCATCCGCCTGCTCTATCCTGCGGTTTTGCAGCGGCTTGATGATACGCGCCTGGCGGTCTTTCCTGCCCTTTTGGCAGCCGCGAGTTACGCCCTCGTCGCGGGCTTTGGGGCGCCTCCCATCTGGCGCTCCATGATCATGCTCACCATCTGCTTCGGAGCCGCCTGCTGGTACCTCGCCCCTGACCCATTTTCCGTCCTGGCGGCATCGGCCCTGCTCATCCTGCTGATCGCCCCCAACAGCCTCTGGCAGGTGTCCTTTCAGCTGACTTTTCTTTGCATGTTTGCTATCTTCATCCTTTATCCGAAGTTTAAACCCGTTCACCTCACCTCCACCCATCCAGGTCTGACCCGCACCAGCTTTCCGGGAAGATTCATTGCCCCTTTCGAGGAAGCTTTCTGGCTTTCCGTGGCAGTGAACATCCTGATCCTTCCCCTCACAGCGTACTACTTTCAGGGCATATCGGCGGCTAGCTGCCTCGCCAATATCTTCCTGGTGCCCCTCACGGGTTTCCTGGTGCTCCCCACCGGTTTGGTCAGCCTGTTGATCTATGCTGTGAATGAGAACTTGGCGGTGCCATTCCTTCAGGTCGGCGGCTGGTTCCTCAAGCTGTTCGAGGCACTGGTGATCTGGTTCAGTCAACTCTCTTGGAGCTACTTCTGGGTGGGGAGGTTCTCACTGGCCACTCTGCTGGCCTTGTATGCCGCACTGGCGATGCTGTTGTGCCCCTGGCGCTGGCGGTTGAAAGCAATTGGCTTCACCGCGATGTTCTCTATCGGTCTGCTCGTCAGTCTCATTCACTCAGCCCAGCCGGGGTTCCAGCAGCCGGGAATGCTTGTCGTAACGGCCCTTGACGTGGCACAAGGTACCGCAACGCTGGTATGCTATCCGAATGGGACGACCATGTTGGTCGACGGGGGAGGCTTTTACAGTGACTCGTTCGATATGGGACGGGCAGTATTGGCGCCTTTTCTCTGGTATTCCGGGATCCGGAAACTCGACCACGTGGTGCTCTCCCACGACCACCCCGACCATCGCAACGGCCTCCGGTTTATCCTGTCCCATTTCGATGTGGGCTGGTATTGGGAAAGCGGGCTGACCGAAGCCGCAGGAGAAGTGAGCGAACTGGCCGGGATCGCTGCGAAACGCCGCATTCCCGTGAAAACGCTGGGCGATCTTTTTGGATCCCACAGTATTGATGGATGCGAGCTCAGAGTCACCCACCCCAGCCCGGGTTATCTGGCAGAAAAATGGGACCGGCGCAACCTGAATAACGCTTCGCTGGTGCTGCACATCGTTTGTGGCAGGACCAGTGTGGTCCTGCCGGGAGATATCGATCAGAGCGTAGAAGCGGAACTCTTCCGGGACCGGCCCCTCTCTGATCAGCTCCTTCTCTTTTCCCCCCATCATGGCAGCGCGCATTCGAATTCGGCCCGCCTGTTCGATGCGCTTCGACCGCAAGCGGTCATCTTCTCGTGCGGCTACCGTAACCCGTTCGGTCTGCCAAGCCCGGCCGTGTTGGCAGAATGCACAAAGCGCGGCATTCGCTATTATCGTACGGATCACGACGGAGCGATTCGGGGCGTATCCGACGGCAATCGCTGGAAAGTAGAGCCGGTAAAATCGTCCTCAGGACCTGGCCAGGTTATCGATGACTCGCTGCGGCCAGATCAGCGACCACCCCCCTGACGCTCCTGAATTCATGTTTGAACCAGGTTTTGAGGAAAGTGTCGTCGGCCACCAACTCAGGCGGGTCCCCTGGTCGAATCGGCTTTTCCAGCACATTCACGCTCTTCCCAAAAGCGTCTTCAACCGTTGTCAGCAGTTCCCGTACCGACGTACCACGCCCCTGGCCCACATTGGAGACGAGTCGTTCCTGCGCCACGATCACGTTGAGCGCTCGGATGTGTGCCATAGCCAGATCCATAACGTACACATAATCCCTCACCGCCGTTCCATCCGGGGTGGGATGATCGGTGCCGAACAGAGTGAAAGCGCCGCCAGTCTGGACTGCGCGAATCAAATTCGGCAGCACGTGGGTCTCCGGTTCGTGCCGCTCATAGACCTCCCCCTCCGGATCGTTGCCGATCACGTTGAAATAGCGCAGGGCCGCAAAATGCAGACCGATGACCGGAGCTACCGCCATGATCGCTTCCTCGCACTGCAATTTAGAACGCCCGTAAGGATTGGTCGGCTCTTGCGGATGGTTCTCGCGGATGGTCTCACTCTTGGCATTGCCATAGGTGGCACACGAACTGGAAAAGACCAGCTTACCGGTCCCGGCCCTTTTCATGGCCTTGAGCAGGGCTATGGTCCCGCAAACGTTGTTGTCGAAGTATTCTTCCGGGAGCCTGGTGGATTCCTCGACATAGGCTTTGGCGGCAAAGTGGATTACGGCATCCACCTCAAAGGCTGTCAAGGCCTGAAACAGAGCCTCCTCATGGCGGATATCGCCGTATACGAAAGGACCGAATTTCACCCATTCCGCCCATCCATTGGAAAGATTGTCAAATACAATGGGAGTATGCCCGGCCCTCTTGAGTAGTTTGGCAGTGTGCGAGCCAATGTAGCCTGCACCACCCGTTACCAGAATGTTCACAAATACCTCCTCTTTAGCGGCTTCCTCAGCCCATCCTTGCGAGCCCCACCGGGAGACATCACTAATGCCCCCCTCACCATATATTCCCAGCCAACGATCAACGCCAGCTAATGGCCGGGGGGTTGCGCAGCGGCAGGCGATGATAGCTGAACTTAGGGTAACCCACCATCATGCTGCCAAATGCCTGATGCTCCGGGGGAAGAGCCAGGGCCTCCTGCATGGGTGGAAAGCTGGTCGCCGCAACATTGAAATACCCTGCCCAGCAAGTCCCCAGACCCATGCTGGCGGCAGCCAGTTCCAGATAGGTTAGGGCAATGGTGCAGGCGTGAGGAGCCATCCGATTGCCTGCTCCAGCGTGAGCAACAATCACCGCCGGTGCATCCCGCAGAATCAGATCCTCCCCTTGTTCACAGCCGCGAACGACCAAGTCCATGTGCAAGGCAAGCGCCACTTGCGGCATGGTACCGATCATCCAGCGCATCCAGTCGACAACGATTGCCGCGAGCTTTCGCAATTCTTCCTTACGATCCAACACCAACCATTCGACACATTGCGAATTGTGACCGGACGGAGCATAGCGAGCCACTTCAATGAGTCTGCTGATTTCCTGCCGTGGTACCGGACGGTTCTGATAGACCCGGATGGAGCGGCGACTGCGAAGGAAATGCTCAGCCTGCTCGATGTTCAATACCAGCTCCTTGTGTACTGGCGGGCATGCGGCGACCGGCATTTCGCAATGAGAGAGGCTGCCCGTCGGGCATACCGCTACACAATGGCCACAGCGGACGCACCGCGCCTCGGCCCCCTCAATGGGAGTTGGGTATCCCCCTTCCTCGAAGGCGATGACCCTCACCGGACAGACAGCGGCACAGATTCCGTCCTGCTGACACGTCTGCTGATCAACTTTGAATAGGCGCATGTTCTGTCTCCCGAAAAAACTCTCGACACCACAAAGATTCCCCTTGCAGGTACGCTTCCCTCTTCCTGCCATATCCTCGTGACCGATCAAGGATCGCATATTACCCATAATAGCACAATATCGCCATGGATCATTGGATCAGGTTATCAGCGAGAGCCATATTAATGATATGATATGATATACATGTTACCGAATTCGCCCGAGTGCAGACAACCTGTCCGGAGAGAGCGGCAGGACCGTTTGGATCGCAAACAACGAGTGATCATGGCCCAAGTTACCAAACCTCATATACTCTTGCTCAACCCACCCGTGGTCAAGCCTGCCGAACCACCCGCAGGCCTTGCGCGACTCGCCGGGGCCCTGCATCATTTCGGCATCCAGTGTAAGGTGGTAGACTTGAATCTCGAGGGCTTGCTCAGCCTGCTGGATCCCCCTCGGGTGGACTCCGACCGGTGGACTCAGCGGAGCTTTCGCCATCGCTTGACAAATCTTGACGCTCTGAGGGGTTCCGATCTCTACCGGAATTTTGATCGCTATCATCGTTCCGTTATGGACTTGAATCGCGTGATTGCAAAGACGCCTGCCAACTCCGGGTTTCATCTCACTCTGGTCAATTTTCAGCATCGCATCTTGTCGCCGGTGAACAGCCGAGATCTCCTACGGGCTGCGGAAGTGCCTGAAGATAATCCTTTTTTCAACTATTTTGAACAGCGCCTGAGCACTCTGATCGGTGATGAAAACCCAACAATTGTGGGCCTCTCATTGAATTATCTGAGTCAGGCCCTTTGTGCGTTTGCCCTGATCGGCCTATTGCGCCGCCGATTCCCTGGGTTGAGCCTGGTCCTCGGCGGAGGACTGATGACATCCTGGGTACGGAAACCAAGCTGGAAAAACCCTTTCTCCGGCCTGGTGGATCATGTGGTGGCAGGACCGGGAGAGTTGACACTGCTCTCTCTTGCGGGCCTACAGCATGTTGAAGAGCGTCATTTCATGCCGAATTTTGACTTTGTCGCGACCTCATCTCGTGATGCGGAGTGGGACAATGGTGGACATTCCGGTTTGCAGCACCCCGCATCCTGTTCTCTCCACCCTTTACTTTTCACACCTCATACCTCACACCTCACACCTCAGTCACCCTATCTAGCCCCGGGCTTCGTTCTTCCCTACAGCACCGCAGGCGGCTGCTACTGGAATCGATGCGCCTTCTGCCCCGAACGAGCAGAAGCCAACCCATACCTGCCAATTCCCATCGATCGCGTCGTCACGCAACTGCAGGTCCTTGCCCAGACAACGACCCCAGTCCTCATTCACCTGCTCGACAATGCCCTGGGTCCCCCGTTGTTGAAGGCTCTGGCAGCCAATCCCATGGGGGTTCCCTGGTATGGTTTTGCCAGGATTACCGAACAATTTGTGGATGAGGATTTTTGCAGGGCGCTGCAACATTCGGGATGCGTCATGCTGCAGCTCGGGGTCGAATCAGGCGATCAGGGCGTACTCGATCATGAAGGAAAGGGAATCGATCTGAGCATTGTGGCACGAGCCCTGAAAAACCTCAGGACTGCGGGAATCGCCACCTATGTCTACCTGCTCTTCGGGACTCCCACCGAGACCATTGTGGAAGCTCGAAAAACCCTGCAATTCACGGTGGCTCACGCTGCGGAAATCGGCTTTCTCAACCTGGCTGTCTTTAATCTTCCCATTTATGGACCGGAAACCGACAAGTTACG
>JAPXSS010000006.1:0-65959 GCA_033812955.1 Syntrophobacteraceae bacterium
TTTCCAAACCGGCTTTGGCGACCCCTACGCCTTCCGCCTTCAGGGCCATATCCTTGGGTACCAGAGCATCAATCGAAATGGTCCCGTTACTCATAAAAACACCTCCTCATGAATGTTAGAAATTGAACCTGAAACGACTAATCATACCTCCCACGACCATCCCAACTCCATCACGCACACCAACTTCCGCCTACAAGCACCGTTTAGAATCGCTACGGAGCATCTAATAGACTCATGTAAACAAGGATAATACGAATGTGCCAAAAAACTCAAGCAGTTTTTCAGCGGCTCATCGCGGATTAGCGTGAGAGAAGCCATCTTGTCATTCCGAGGCCAAGGGCCGAGGAATCTCGATTCTTAAGGCAATTCAACTAGATTCCTCGCTACGCTCGGAATGACACCAAGGACATGACAGGCCTTCTCCACGCAAATCTGCGATGAGCCAAAGTTGTTTCAGGCGAGGACGCTCCTGTCATGCCAGCGGCCAACGAGGTCAAGATCTCCAGACCAGGAACTGCAAGGGTTCCGTGGCAGGAGCCATCCCGATCCGGGCGTCGGCTTCCGCGACCAGGCGGGAGTCTTCCAAGACGGTTTGCCATGACAGCTGTTCGCCTGAGACGAGTTCGAGGCTTGCCGTTCGTTCCCCGGAGGGGCTGGCTTCCCGGCCATAATGACGGAGGCAGTCCTGCAACCGGGTTACGTTTGCGGACAGCACCTCGCGGACGATGGGATCACCGGGAGTGAGGATGACCTGTTCCAGTTGCTGCCAGTATGAAGTCAAAAGGGTCGAGACTTCCGGGTCATGCAGCAGGCTAAGGAAGTCTCTCACGCCAAGCTCGTCCATGGCAGGAATGGAGGCCAGTGGGATGCAATCCGGTTCCAACCGAGGTCCTGTTGTCCCTTGCTGCTCACGGACCCAGTCAAGGAGTTCCTCCACCACTGCCTCCGTGGTCACCAGCACCGGCTTGGCTGGCGGCTTGCGCACCGAGAGCAGCCGCAGCCAGGCCTTGATCCGCCTGGTGAGCAGATAGGAAGAACCGGTTTGGTCCGGTCGAAGGGGGGGGCTTATGGTTTCCAGAGCGTCTTCCAGTGCCTCGTCGGGAGAAATCCCAAGGATCTCGCGAAACTCCCCCTCGAGGTTGTCCATCTCTACCAGACCGGCTGCCACGTCCAGTTCCCGCTCGTCCAGCTCGCGAGCCATTTCCAGAAAAACGGCCGCTTCCAACAGGCGGGTTTCTCTCTCATCCACCCCCTTGGCATCCGCTCTCTTCACTTCGGCTTGGATTTGAAATCGGCTTTCGGAAAAGTCCCTGGCAATCCGGTCCAGGCTATGGGAGGTCAGGGCGCTCTCCTCACCATGAACCGCGGCAAATTCATGAAACCCTTTCAGCGCCAGCCGGATGGCCTCAAGTCTCTTTTCGTCAGTAATGACCGGCCATGACCCCAGCATCGGGGACAGCCATTCCGATCCTGCCACCGGGTGAAGGACCTGCAGGACCGAGAGTCCGGGAAGCAACAGAGACAGGTGGCGATATTGCCTATCCGACAGAACCATGTGCGGAAAAAGCATGAATTTCGGTGAATCTCCAACCATTCCAATCCTTTCAGCTTTCATGGGTTAACGTTTGAGTAGGTCCTGGAGCGCCTCCAGCGGTCACCACTAAGGTAGCCCCGTGCAGCCTGACTTTCCACCTTACGCTTGAGGCTGCAGGCTTCAAGGAGAGTACAGGCTGCCCGAACTATCCGTTCCGAGAAAACGGCTCGGACGGCCGTGCAATTCCCTGGTGGCGCGCGGCGGTCTCCAGGAGAAACCGAATGGCCCGTTCCCCTTCTTCCCCCACCTCCAGACTGAATTCATTGACAAAAGTCTCGATGTGCCGTGCAATTACCTCGTCTGACAGTTCCTGGGCATGGCGTTCGAGATAAGGCCATGCTTCATGGGGGTGGCTCCTCGCATAAAGCAGACTGCACCTGATTCGCTCCTCCATCCACCGCGCGGTCTCGGCCCCCAGCTCACGCTTGATGAGGATGCCGCCAAGAGGCAGCGGCAGCCCCGTCTCGCTCTCCCACCATGCTCCCAGATCGAGCACCTGCTTCAGCCCCCAGGCGGGATAGGTAAATCGCCCCTCGTGAATGATCACCCCGGCGTCCGCCTCCCCGGTCGAGACCGCCCGCATGATGCGGTCAAAGGGCAGGACCATCCGATCCCCCTGATGAAAGCCCGTCAGATCGAGCAGCAGGTTGGCCGTGGTGAGCATTCCCGGAACGGCGATGGTTTTATCCCGCAGATCCTCAACCGCCAGTTCTTCCCGAGCTACCACCAGCGGTCCGCAGCCGCGTCCGACGGCTCCGCCCGAACGGAGCAGCCAGTAGTCATCGAGGAGGTGCAAGACGGCCGCAATGGAAACTTTGGTCAGATCGAGCAGGCCCCGGCGGGCCTGCTGGTTGAGGATTTCGACGTCGGCTAAGGTGATCTGGAGGTCATAGGGTGCGATATCGATCTGGCCTTGAGCAAGGGCAAAAAAGATGAAGGTATCATTGGGACAGGGAGAGTAGCCAAGGCGCAACCTTTTCTTCATGCTTTGTACCCTCGGGACGGCCGTTGCATGGCGTCTGCGGCACTCAGCCAGGTCATAATGATACCGTGGCAATGAGCAACACTCGTTTCCAGTTCCCAGGCTTCCTTGGCGCGGGTCCCGGCAAAGTTACTGACACCCCGACATTCGATCATGGGAATGGTGAAACGGCAGCAGGTCTGGGCTACCGCGCTCCCTTCCATATTCTCGGCATAGGCGCCGTAGCGCCGAAAGCGCTCACCCGCCACTTCGGGATCGCCGCTGGTCATGCCCACGGTGAGGCTGGGACCGTAGTGCAGGCGGAAGCCTTCGTCGTTCTCCGGAACAACGGAAGCACGCGGGAAGGAGGCTTGAGCCGGGACGGCCGAGGTCCGGCGGCCATCGACGCCCTCGGACCTCTCCAGGCCATCGGGCACGTAGAGACGAGCAGGGGAAGGAAGACGTCCCCGCCGTTGCCGATAGCACCCTGGCGGTGTTATCTTGATGAGCTTCCGCATCGCTTTGTTCCAACATAAAGGAACACGCTCGAAGAACTCCTCGCCTCGATGGACGAGGATGGGAATCCCGATTCGGGAGACGGCCATAAGCCCGTCCCAAGTCAGCACTCCTTCGTCACCGCAAAGGACCCGGTCGGTTATCAACACGTCACCGATTCCGAGCGGTCCCCCGGAGTAGGCCCCGGTGCAGCCGAGATGCCAGACTTGGCTCACCGTCAGCCGTTCCAACAGGGATGCCGTGGTGATGGCGGCGTTGACTTTGCCCAAACCAGTGGCAGCTACAACCACGACGAGATGAGCGTAGTTGCCCCACCAGAGGGGCTGGCCTCTGAAAGCAAGCGTCCGGCGGTTCTGGAGGATCTCGGTCAGGGCGCGGATTTCCTGAGGGACTGCCCCGAGCAAGAGAACGTCAATATCGGGCATCCGGTGCATGCAGCGCTTCCTGGATCAATCGTTCACAAGGTGTTTCAGGTCAGGTGTTTCGGTCGAGTTCGGGACTTTGTCAACAGCTATTTTGTGGCCGGGGAATGATGCTGCCCGCCACAGGTGGCTGAGGACAACGCTGTCTGCTTACGGAAAAGCGCACGAAGAAGTCCCCCTTAGAAGGGGATTCAGGGGGATGTCCTGGTACTTGATTCCCCTGCCCCCCTCAAAGGGGGAATCCGCTGAGCTAAATCAGACAGCATTGCGGCTGAGGAAATGTCCAAACACAAAGGTCCCGGTTGACAGGATCGTAGGGTGGGCTGTGCCCACATGCTGCCTCATCGGTGGGCGCAGCCCACCTACGAGACGGCACTCTTGTCTCTGAACGATCATTAAGTGCCGCGCCCCAAGAATAAGTGTCCAGGTGCTCATGACGTGGCACAGGCTTCTAGCCTGTGAGATACACGGGCGAGACGCCCATGGCACTAGTAATGGTCACTTTATTCTGTAGCGCGGTACAGAGGAAGCGCGCTCTCGCGGTTGTCAAGGCTGCCCGAACCTGCTAGATTCCCAGTCCGTCCGGGTGATCGGCGGAAGCAGACCATGACAAGCCCGGAGCAAGGGATGACAGAGAGTATTGCCTGAAGGATGCGGATCAGCAGTCGATGAAAGTCTATGTGGCCGAAACGGCGGGTTTCTGTAAAGGGGTAAAGGATGCGCTGGAGGTGACCCTCGAGGCGGTCCAGAAGTGCCAGGAGGGTGAAAAGATCTGTACTTTCGGGCCCCTCATCCACAATCGGCAGGTGCTGGCCATGCTCGAAGAAAAAGGAGTCAGCGAGCAGAACCATCTGGAGGAATGTGCGGGCAAAAAGGTGATCATTCGGGCCCATGGTATCCCCCCCCATGAGCGCCAGCGGCTGCATCGCATTGATGCCACCCTGCTTGATGCCACCTGCAAGCGGGTGGCGAAGGTTCATGCGGTGATCAAGAAGCATGCCCGACGAGGTTTTCATACGGTTATCGTGGGCGATGCCGACCATGCTGAAGTGATTGGTTTGCTGGGGTATGCGGAAGAGCGCGGCCATGTCATCAATCGTCCGGAACAGGTGGACGAGCTCCCCGAGAGTTGGGAAAAGGTGCTGCTGGTTGCCCAGACCACTCAGAATGAAGAAGTCTTTGAAGAGATTCGCACTCGCTTTCTGCAGCGCTATCCCCACGCCTTGGTCAAGAATACCATCTGCGATTCGACCCAGCACCGGCAGGCTGAGGTGAGGCAGATGTGCCGCCAGGTTGCGGCGATGGTGGTGGTGGGAGGATACCACAGCGGCAATACCCTGCGGCTGGCGGATGTCGCCCGGGAATGCGGCGTCCCCACCTATCACATCGAAACGGAAGCGGAACTCAACCGGCAGGAAATGGCCCGGTACACCAGCGTTGGAGTTTCGGCGGGAGCCTCAACCCCCAATTGGATTATCCGGAATGTGGTGCAGTACCTGGAATCCATCCAGCCGGAATCTTCCAACCTTCGTTATCGGCTCAAGCGGACCCTCGAACGACTTGCCTACGCCAATGCCTACGTGGCAGGGGGCGCAGCGCTCCTCTCCGCCTCGGCGCAGGCCCTGATGGATCTTCCCGCCTCTTTCGCCAACGCGGTCATGGCGGCCTGTTATGCCTTTGCCATGCACTCGCTCAACATTTACCTTGATCGCAATGCCATCGAATTGAACGATCCGGGGCGCGCCGCGTTTTACCATCGGTGGCGACCGGTCTTCACGGGAATCAGCGTCGTGGCCCTCTTCCTCGCCTTCGGGCTGGCCATGAAGAGCGGGGTCCTGGCCTTTCTAGCGATGGGCTTCCTGATTCTGTTCGGCCTGATCTATGCCGTCCCGGTGATTCTCCCCGCCCGCTGGCAGAACCTTTCAGCGCTGAAAATCAAGGATATTCCCACCTCGAAAACGTTTTCCGTGCCCATCGCCTGGGCTACAGTAACGGTCATTGTGCCGCACCTGTCGTCCCTCACCGAAGCCTTTGCGTCCATGCTCTATACCTTCTGGGTGATCTTCCTGATCGTGCTGGTGCGGACGGCTTTGCTGGATCTCCTGGCGGTACGCGGCGACCGTCTGGTCGGGAAAGAGACGCTGGTGGTCCTGGTCGGTGAGAGAAGAACGGCCTGGTTCCTTACTGGAATCCTCACACTCTTGGCTCTTTCCACCGTCATCGGACCACTCGCAGGCTTCGCTACGGGCTTCGCCTATGTTCTCCTGCCGGTGGCGGCCGCCTATGGCTACCAGCTGCACAGGTGCTTCGCGAGCCGGCTGCGGGAGGACCCTCTTTGCGAAACCCTCATTGAATCGGTTCTGATCGGCTTTGGCGGGCTTGCCCTGCTCTGGCTCGCAATACGCTAGAAGTTGTTTTCCCAGGCCTTTTTTCAAGACCTGAGACTGACTTCGGATCCATGATGTGACTCTGAGGGTGAAAAAGCATCAACAACTTGGTAAGTGTCATCATCCCGACGTTCAATCGATCCCGGCTTGTCGCCGAGGCCGTGGCTTCGGCCCTGGCGCAGGAAGCGGTCACGTTCGAAGTGATCGTAGTCGATGATGGGTCGGAGGACGATACCCCGGCCGTGCTGACTTCCTTGGGGGTCGCCGTCAGGCCGGTGTTCCAGGCTCACGCCGGCGTCAGTGCCGCCCGCAATACCGGTATCCGCATGGCCCGCGGGGAATGGCTGGCGTTCCTGGATTCCGATGACCTCTGGCTGCCGCAAAAACTCCAGAAACAGCTCGACTTCTTCAGGACTCACCCCCACTACAAGATCTGCCAGACGGAAGAGACCTGGATCAGACACGGTTGCAGGCTAAATCCCAAAGGTTATCATCGGAAACCGCAGGGATATTGTTTCCCACGACTGCTGGAGCGCTGCTTGGTCAGTCCTTCAGCGGTGGTCATTCATCGGTCACTGTTTGAGGAAGTCGGGTTTTTCGATGAGTCCCTGCCAGCCTGCGAAGATTACGATCTCTGGCTGCGCATAGGCTGCCGCCACCCCATCGGGCTGGTCGAGGAGCCCTTGACCGTGAAGCGAGGGGGGCACCCAGACCAGCTTTCCAGCACCGTCCCGGCGTTGGATCGCTACCGCATTCTGGCGCTCACCAAGCTGCTGCGCGTCCAACCCCTCACTGTCCACCAGCAGGACCAGGCACTACGGGTACTTGGGCGCATATGCCGGATCTACAGTGCCGGCTGCCGGAAACGGGGCCGCCAAGATGAGGCGAAAGCCTTTGCGGAACTCCCTGCGAAACTGGTCCGGGAACTGAGCCGGAAAGAGCCTCCTGGTGAAATCTAAGCTCCCTTTGCTCGTCGTTCCCGCCCTCGGAAAACGAGGCGAAGAGGCGATTTGTCAAGCCCGAAGGCTTCCCGGAACTGGTTGGTGAGATAGCGTTCATAGGAAAAGTGAATCGAATCGGGATAGTTGCAGAACAGGACGAAGGTTGGGGGGCGGGTTGAGGCCTGGGTGGCGTAAAAGAATTTGAGGCGTCGTCCCTTGACCACCGGCGGTTCATGCCGGCTCAGGGCTTCCGCTAGCCCGCGATTGAGAACGCCGGTGGTGACCCGCTGATTGTATTGCTGGAAGACCTCACGAACCGTCGGAATGATTCTGGCAACCCGCTTGCCGCTGAGCGCCGAGAAGGTGATGACGGGGGCGAAGGGGGAAAAGCGGAAGCGGTCGCGCACCTCTTCGAGCAGGCGCTTGGTCGATTTCGGGTCGTTTTCGACGGCATCCCATTTATTGATGCCGACGATGCAACCGCGATAGCGTTCCTGAATATAGCCCGCAATGTGCAGGTCCTGATCGGTGATGCCCTCGACAGCATCGATCAGAATCATGCTCACATGACTTCGGTCGATGCTCTGCAGGGCCCTAAAGATACTGACCTTTTCGAGCTTCTCCCGGATGCGGCCCTTGCGGCGGATGCCGGCTGTATCGATGAGGAGATAGCGTTGGCCGCCATGTTCGAGGACCGAATCCACCGCATCGCGGGTGGTCCCGGGCGTGGCGTTCACGATGACCCGCTGAGTTCCCAGCAGATGATTGACCAAAGTTGACTTGCCGACGTTGGGGCGGCCGATGATGGCCACCTTGATCGGCTCGATGGTTTGCTCGCCTTCATCCTCCTCGCGCGGTTCAGGCAGAAAGGCAGTGAGCTCGCTCATGAGCTCTTCTATCCCATGGCCGTGGGTGGCACTGGTGGGATAGAGCCGGTCGAGTCCCAGTTCGTAGAATTCGGCCAGATGGCGCTCCTGCCCTGGGCCGTCGATCTTGTTGACCGCAAAAAAAACCGGTTTCGCGGTCCGGCGGAGCTGCTGAACGAGATCCGTATCCTCCGGGTGCAAACCCGACTTGGCATCCGCCACGAACAGGATGATATCGGCTTCATCGAGAGCCAGCAGGATTTGCTCGCGCATCAGGACTTCCAGCCCGGAACTCTCCGAGGGCACGTAGCCACCCGTATCCACAAGGGTAAAGGTCCTCCCCTCCCAGCTTATCCGGGCGTAGTTGCGATCCCGGGTGACCCCGGGCAGGTCTCCCACCAGAGCCAGGTTGGATCGACTCATGCGGTTGAAAAGCGTGGATTTGCCCACATTGGGCCGACCAACTATGGCTACGACTGCCATGGATCGCTCGATTCCTGGTCGATTGTCATCCTCCCCTGCATCCCCTGCCGCCACGAATCCGAGGCACAAGCAGGCAAAGCGTTCTCATCATGACCCTGAATTCACCCCCTGGCACGGTGTGCTGCTCTCGTCCCACTCGTTCCTTCGGGCAAAAGCCCCCCAAGGTCCCCAAATGACCTAGTAGGGTAGGCGGTTGGTCGCGTTTGGTCAAGGGCATAACAGCCGCGCTGGGGCAGGGGCGTTCAAAGCTGGTGGTGCCAACCTTCCGGAAGGCTGGCGGCAATCGTGGAGGTTGGCCGAGTATGCAGCGGAGCCTGGGCTTCGATCTGCGGAGCACCTCAATTGAAATCCGGGCTTTAGTAAAAAAAATCACTTGTCATCCATAAAGGCTTTGTGGTATGGGTTCAATCGAGCCTAAAAGGTTGTTGTGAAGATGCTCTAGCGCCTGAGCATTCGGGTTTTTGTGAGCGTACGGGGGAAGTGAAGTGGGGATCATTGGTAAAACCAACCCCGGCGGCATTGGCATAAAACCCTTATCTTTTATCTCTCTTTGCTGAGGAACTTCGAGCTGTCGCGGATGGCGGCTGCTCATATACGGTATTGATGCGCTTTGCTGAGAGCCGCTTTTAGGATCGGAATGTGAGAGCATGTCCGCAAAATCCGGTTGGTATGATCGAGTGTCCGGCTTCCTGCGGGGGGAAGGACACTTTTTTTGTTTAACCGCCTGGGCTTTCATCACAAGCAGGCCCAGGTGAGTCATCGGGAAGACCCTCAACACGATACCCTAACCCTTCAGGAGATGTTTAATTCACATGCAGCAGACTGGTTTAAGTCCTGACTTTAATTTCCTGGAAGAGGTGGAAGCCGCTGGACCGTTTAACGTTTCCGAGTGCTTCCAATGCCGCAAGTGCACCAATGGATGCCCAGCCACATTCGCCATGGATCTTTTCCCTGATCAGGTCATTCGCTTGGCGATCCTGGGCTTGAAGGAGGAGGTCCTGCGTTCGAAGACAATTTGGGTGTGCGCCTCCTGCGAAACCTGTACCACGCGCTGTCCCAACGGCGTGAGGATCGCGGAGGTGATGGATTTCTTTAAGGAAATGGCAGTGATGCAGGGGGCAGCCATCCCACAGCGCCAGATCATTACGCTCCACCGGACGTTCCTGGACAACTTCCGAAACACCGGGCGCGTCTTTGAGGGGGGCCTGATGGGAGCCTATATGCTCCGGAGCGGTCAGATCGGCAGCATGCTCAAGACGGGAGCGTGGAAGGACCAGCTTCAGTTGGGATGGAAGATGTTCCAAAAGGGTCGTATGCCTCTTTTTCCTACATCCATTGAAGGAAAGGCTGAGGTCGCTGCCATTCTTCGTAGATCAAAATAGACAGGGAACTCCATTATGAAGGTCACTTACTACCCGGGTTGTTCTTTGGAAGGTACGGCTCGCGATTATGCCGACTCTATCCACGGTGTTTGCACTCATTTTGGCATCCAACTGGAGGAAATACCGGATTGGAACTGTTGTGGGTCCACCGCGGCTCACTGCATCAATCACAAGGCCAGTATCGAGCTTGGAGCACGCAACCTGAAACTGGCGGCGCGCCGTTCCAATGCTGACATGCTGGTACCCTGCCCGCTCTGCTACAATCGCTTGAAAACGGCAGCTTGGGCACTCGAGGAAGAGAAGACCCACCAGTACGATATTCAGTTGGATGCTCCCACACCCAAGATCTGGGACCTGGCAAACTTCTTTGCCACCGACGTGATGCTGGCAAGACTGAGGGAGAACGTCAAGAAGCCCCTCGAGGGCCTCAAGGTGGTTTGCTACTACGGTTGCATGGCCAGTCGGCCGCCACATATCACCAAAGCCACGGACTACGAGAATCCCCAGAGTATGGACCGGATTGTCAAGGCTCTCGGCGGGAAAGCCCTTCCTTGGCCCTACAAGACCGACTGCTGCGGGGCGAGCCTCATGCTCTCCCGCCCCGATATGGGGCACAAGCTGGTGGGCAAACTTTATGACATGGCACAGCGGGTGGGTGCCCAGGCAATCGTGGTCTCATGCCAGATGTGCCAGTCAAACCTCGACATGTATCAGAAGCAGATTGAAGCGGAATGGGGCCGCAGTTTTGCTCCCCCCATTCTGTATTTCACGGAATTGATTGGTCTCGCCTGTGGTCTGCCGGCTGTCGAATCGTGGCTCTCACGGCATATCACAGACCCTCGGCCGGTCCTTCGCGAGGCCAGGCTGGTTGCCTAACGGAATGCATGTCTTTCATAATTTAAGGAAGTAGAAGCATGGCTGGAGCACAGAAGGTTGGTGCAGTAACCGTTATTGGCGGAGGCATCGGCGGTATCCAGTGCGCCCTGGACATCGCGAACTCCGGTTTCAAGGTTTACCTTGTAGAAGAACAACCCAATATCGGCGGGGTGATGTCACAGCTTGACAAGACTTTTCCCACCAATGATTGTTCTTCGTGCATGATGGGCCCCAAGCTGGTTGAAATTGCCACGCATCGGAACATCGACATTTTGACACGGACCACCGTCGAGAGCATATCCGGCGAACCGGGAGATTTTACCCTCAAGCTCAACCATCATCCTCGCTATATTATGCTGGATAAGTGCACGGGCTGCGGGGAATGCGCCAAGGTGTGTCCCATTAACATGCCCGCCGACTTTAATCTGGGCCTAAACGAACGCCAGGCCATCTACCGAAATTATCCCCAGGCGGTCCCGGCGGGATTCAGCATCGATAAGAAAGACAAATCGCCCTGTACCAATGCCTGCCCGAACAGTGTCAACGCCCATGGGTATGTGGCCCTGATCGCCCAGGGAAAATACGTCGAGGCGATGAAAGTCATCATGCGCAACCTGCCGTTACCGGGTGTCATTGGCAGGATTTGCCCTCATCCCTGTGAGGAAGCCTGCCGCCGCGGTGAGGTGGACAGTCCGCTTTCCATCTGCGCGCTGAAACGCTTTGTGGCAGACCAGGTGGACATCGAAGAGCTGCCGATTCCCGAGATTGAGAAACGGGACGAGAAGGTGGCCATCATCGGTTCCGGTCCCGCAGGACTCACGGCCGCCTATTTCCTGGCCCTCGATGGCTATCAGGTCACGATCTTCGAAGCGCTTCCCGTAGCGGGCGGGATGCTGCGTGTGGGCATCCCCGACTACCGGCTGCCGCCTGAGGTTCTCGAGAAGGAAATCCGTGCCATCACCAGGCTGGGTGTAGACATTAAATTCAATACCCGCCTGGGTAAGGATTTCACTATCGATGAGCTGCAGGCTCAGGGATATAAAGCGGTTTATATAGGCATTGGCGCCCATCAGAGCCAGAAGCTCAATGTTCCCGGCGAAGACGCGGAAGGCGTGATGCACGGGGTGGAGTTCCTGCGTCGTGCCAACCTCCATGAATCCAATCTGGTAAAGGGGAGGGTGATCATCGTTGGTGGCGGTGACGTGGCCATTGACGCAGCTCGCGTAGCGACGAGGCTGGGAGCATCGAAGGTGAGCATCTTCTACCGCCGGACTCGCACCGAAATGCCGGCCCGCGAAAACGAAATCGAAGACGCCCTGGCCGAGGGTGTGGATATCCAGTATCTTACCGCCCCCGCCGAAGTGGTGGTCAAGGACGGCAGGGTGAGCGGGATGAAATGCATTCGGATGGAGCTTGGAGAGCCCGATACCTCGGGCCGAAGACGTCCGGTACCCATTAGCGGCAGTGAATTCGAGGTCCAGGCAGAGCTGATCATTCCCGCCATCGGCCAGGCGCCGGATTCGCTGTTCCTGGCGGAGAAGGAAGGTTTGACTTTGACCCGCAAGGGTACTATTGAAGCCGATGCCATCACCCTGGCTACCAACAAGGACGGGGTTTTCGCCGGTGGTGATGCACAGACCGGCCCGTGGATCGCTATTGGCGCCGTTGCCCATGGGCGGGAAGCGGCCATCTCCATCAGTCGCTATCTCAAGGGTGAGGACATCGCGGCCGGGCGGGAGCCGCTGGATTTCCCGCAGGAGGATTTCCGGCCGATTCCGGAAGAGATCGAGAAGGTCCCTCGGGCTGAGCAGGCTACCATCCCCATGGCCAAACGGAAATCAACCTTTGACGAAGTCGAGCTCGGGTTGACCGAAGAGCAGGCTAAGGCGGAAGCGCAGAAATGTCTCGACTGTATGGTCTGCTGCGAATGTCTGCAGTGCGTGGATGCGTGTCTTGCCAAGGCGATCAACCACGACATGCATCTGGAAGTTGAGGAAATCAAGACGGGCGCTGTCATTTTCGCCCCCGGTTTTAAGCCGTTCGATGCACGGACCAAGCCTGAACTAGGTTATGGTTTGTGGCCCAATGTGATCACCAGCCTGGAGTACGAGCGCATTCTTTCTGCGGCCGGTCCCTTTGGCGGTCACATCCAGCGCCTCTCGGATGGCAAGAAGCCCCACCGGATCGCCTGGATTCAGTGCGTGGGCTCACGTGACAGCAGCATCGGCAATGACTACTGCTCCTATGTTTGCTGCATGTACGCCACCAAGCAGGCCATGATCACCAAAGAACATGAGGCTGATATCGATACCACCATCTTTTACATCGATATGCGGGCCCAGGGGAAAGGGTTTGACCGCTTCTACGAGAGGGCGCGTGACGAGACCGGCGTGCGTTTCGTGCGCTCCATGGTCTCTCGAGTGTTGCCGGTACCAGAAACCGACCAGTTGATGGTGACCTATTCGGATGACAAGAGCGTCCTGCGTGAGGAAGTGTTTGACATGGTGGTGCTCTCCATCGGTCTTTGTGCTCATCCGTCAACAGGGGAACTGGCGAAAACCCTGGGGGTGGGGCTCAATTCGTTCGGTTTCTGCTCGAGCGATACCATGGATCAGGTGGCGACGTCGAAGCCCGGCATTTACGTCTGCGGTGTCTCTCAAGGACCCAAAGACATTCCCGATACCGTCCAGCAAAGCAGCAGTGCCGCTGCCTGTGCCACCGCCCTCCTTGCCGAGGCCCGAGGAACGATGATCACCCCGCCGCCGGTTTATGAGGAGCGGGACATCACGGGGGAAAAGCCACGGATCGGCGTTTTCGTCTGCCATTGCGGCATCAACATTGCCGGAGTGGTGGATGTGGAAGCTGTGGTCCAGTATGCCATGACCCTGCCGGGAGTGGAGTATGCCACCCGCGCCATGTTCACTTGCTCCACTGACAATCAGAAGGAAATCAAGCGGCTGATCGATGAACATCGGCTCAACCGGGTCATTGTAGCGTCGTGTACACCTCGTACCCATGAACCGCTCTTCCGCAGTACCCTGCGGGAAGCGGGGTTGAATGCCTATTTGTTCGACTTGGCCAACATCCGGGAACAGGATTCCTGGGTCCATATGTCGGAACCGGAGGCGGCAACGAACAAGGCCAAGGACCTCGTCCGCATGTCGGTGGCTCGCGCCGCTTTGTTGGAGCCGTTGAGCGACTATACCTACGAAGTCGTACAGCGGGGACTGGTGATTGGCGGTGGCTTGACTGGGCTCACTGCAGCCCTCTCCATTGCGGAACAGGGGTTCCCTGCCGTTCTGGTGGAACGTAGTGCGGAACTTGGAGGGAATTCCAAGACCCTTTACTATACCGACGAGGGATCGACGCCTTCCAAGTATGTACAGGACCTGATCAAGCAGGTGGAAGCTAATGCGCTCATTACAATCCATAAAGAAGCCGAGGTGAGCGCCATTACCGGAAGCTGCGGCAATTTCACGAGTACGATTACCCACAATGGCAACACCGAGGAGCTGAATCACGGGGTGGTGATCGTGGCGACCGGTGGCCAGGAATACAAGCCGACGGAGTACCTCTACGGGCAACACCCGCAGGTGATGACGCAGCATGAGTTTGAAGCGCTACTGCAAAACGAGCCTGCACGAGCCGCGAAGTACCAACGGGTCGTCATGATTCAGTGCGTGGGGTCCCGGGAACCGGATAATTCCTACTGTAGTCGCGTCTGTTGTACGGCTGCCATGAAGAACAGCCTGAAGCTCAAGGCTCTGAACCCCAAGGCGCAGATATCGGTGCTCTATCGCGACATCCGCACCTTCGGCTTCAAGGAACTCACTTATCAGGAGGCCCGGCAGAAAGGGGTCCGGTTCTTCCGCTTCGAATATGAAAACAAGCCTAAAGTCGAAGCCATTGGTGAGCGTTTGCAGGTGACGGTGGCCGATGCTCAGCTTAACCGCCCGTTTCGTCTGGATGCCGATCTGCTCGTTTTGAGCGCTGCCATTCGGCCGCGGGAGGAGGGGAAGAAGCTGGGCGAGACGCTGCGCGTACCGTTCGATCAGGATGGGTTCTTCCTGGAGGCGCATTTGAAACTGCGCCCTCTGGATTTTCCGACCGCAGGCTATTTTGTCTGCGGTCTGGCAAAGGGCCCCTCCTTTGCCAACGAAGCTATTGCGCAGGCGAAGGGCGCGGTTTCCCGGGCACTTGCCATTCTGTCCAAGAAGGAAATCGTCAAAGAAGGCATGATGACCCAGATCAATCCCGAGCTCTGTCGTGCTTGTGGGGAATGTGAGCAGACTTGTCTTTTCAACGCAGTGAAAGTAACGGATATGCCCGACGGCCGCCGCCAGGCCATGGTCGACCTGGCGCTCTGTACCGGCTGTGGCGCCTGCAATGTAGCTTGCCCCACCGGCGCAGCATCGCTGGCTCATTTCCGCGACACGCAGGTGAATGCAGAGATTCGGGCCCTATAGCAGGTGATGTTTGGATTGAGGCTGTTTGCCCTGAGCTGATAACCGAGAGGAATGTCAATGGCTGAAACATTCGAACCCAAAATTGTAGCCTTCGTGTGTAACTGGTGCGCCTATGCCGGCGCCGATCTGGCTGGGGTGGGTCGCATGCAGTACCCCACCAACGTGCGTCTCATCCGTTTGATGTGCACGGGCAGAATCAATCATGCCTTCCTGCTGAACGCTTACCAGGCAGGAGTGGACGGAGTCATGGTATCCGGGTGACACATCGGGGACTGCAATTACCTGGGAGGTAATGAAAAGTGTCTGAAGGTGGTTGAGGATACCCATAAAGTCCTCCGGCTGTTGGGTGTGGACGAACGGTATCTTTTTCTGAAATGGGTTTCAGCTTCGGAAGGGCCGATTTTTGCCGAGACGATTCGAAATTACACCGAACTGTTGAAGCAACTGGGTAGAAATCCGCTGGCCGAGGCGCATAGCAGTGTCGCGAGTGCGGCCTGACCGGGCTGTACGCAGACGGCTGCCGACGATTCCTCATAAACCGAATATGCCCTGATGGAAGAGGCTATGATGATCAGTCTGGAACAAATCAGTTATTGCATGGAGTGTGGGGTCTGCACGGGAAGTTGCCCCATCAGCAGATCGTTGACCTCTTTTTCGCCACGCCAGATGATAAAACGCTCGTTGATGGACCATGACGAGACGGTGGTGCAGGGGCGGGAGCTCTGGGCCTGCCTGACCTGCGCGCGCTGCAGCACCCGCTGTCCGGCGCAGATCGACTTCCCGGAGTTTGCCAGGGCCCACCGCGAACTGGCGCGCAAGGGAGGGAACCTGCCCCAGTTGAGCCATCACGGAACACTTCAGGCGATCGCAGCACTGCAAACCGCTAACATCAAGCAGCAGCGGACCGATTGGGCGACCGAGGCGGGGACCTTCAAGGACAAGGGGGATGTTTTCTGTTTTGTTGGCTGCGCCCCGTACTTCGAAGCCGTCCTGAAGCCGGGTGAGGGTTCCCTGGAAGTGCCCAAAGCGGTTCTAGGGATACTCAACCGCATGGGCATCGAACCGGCCATCAGCAACGATGAGCGCTGCTGCGGGCATGATGCTCTGTGGAGCGGAGACGAGGCCACGTTCAAGCAGCTGGCGGCCATGAACCTCGAAGTCATCCGCGGCTCCGGGGCGAAGACGGTGCTGTTCAGTTGTCCCGAAGGCTATACCACCTTCAAAAACCAGATCCCCAAGTACTTTGGCGATCTGCCCTTTGAGGTCCTTCACGTGACCGAATTCTTCGCCCGTGAGTTGCCTGCCTCCGGCGTGAAATTCTCCCCCTGTACCAACAACGGGAAAGGCGGGGTGACGTATCAAGACCCGTGCCGGCTGGGTCGCGTGGCCGGGATCTACGAGGCGCCGCGGGAGCTGATTCGGCTTGTTCCCGACGCCAGGTTCGAAGAAATGCCGCGCAACCGCGAAAATGCTCTTTGCTGCGGTACCAGTGCCTGGATGGAATGCTCCAACTGTTCTAAATCCATCCAGATCGAGAGGCTGCAGGAAGCGCGTGACGCCGGAGCCCACACGCTCATTACGAGCTGTCCCAAATGCCGCATCCATCTGAGTTGCGGTCAGCAGAACACTGATTTGACCGACCTGGAAGTGGTCGATCTCTTCGCTTTTCTTCTACAGCACATTGAATCGTGACCAATGGAGGTTTCTCAAGATTACTTGATCATGAAGTGCACGAATATGTTATAGATAACATTTTGCAATCTTGAGAATACGTTTACAGTGGGGTTACTGGGCGTTTTCGGTGGAAACGCCCCACCGTCACCACTGTATGGTTACAAGAGCGAACTTCGATAAGGATGATTTGAAACCCAAAAGGAGACCCTATTCGTGAAGCGGGATGTGTTGGTGATTGGGGGTGGTATTGCAGGCATTCAGGCATCTTTGGACCTGGGTGAAATGGGGTTTCAGGTGCATCTCGTGGAACGGTTGCCAAGTATTGGCGGTAAGATGGCGCAGCTTGACAAGACGTTTCCCACCAATGATTGCGCCTTGTGAATTCTCGCGCCAAAGCTGATGGATGTCGGTCGACATCCCAACATCCGGTTGCTGGCCTACTCGGAAGTGGAAAAAGTGGAGGGGGAAATCGGGGATTTTCACGTCACGGTGCGCAAGAAGGCCCGTTATGTTGATGAAAATAAATGCACGGGGTGTGGGACATGCGCCGAGAAGTGTCCGACGGTAACTTCCGACGTCTACAACCTCGGGCTTGGCAAAGCCAAGGCCATCTATAAGTACTTTGCCCAAGGGATTCCATCCGCTTATACCATCGACGCCAATGCGTGCCGACAGCTCCAGGGGAAGAAGTGCGGTGTTTGCGCCAAGGTCTGTCAGGCCGGCGCCATCGATTACAAGATGCAGGAAAAGATCGTCGAACTCGACGTTGGCGCCATCATTGTGGCGACCGGCTACGATCTCTTCGATGCTCGCAGGATTCCTGAGTATGGCTATGGGAGGCTGCCCAACGTGGTCACGGCCCTGGAATTCGAGCGGTTCCTTTCGGCCAGCGGACCGACCCACGGGCACGTCTATCGCCGTTCGGACCTGGCCCTGATGGATGCTCTGCCCGAGGCGGAAAAGAGCCAGCAGAAAGCGGCCAGGGGCCTTGAACAGTTGGAAAAGAAAGGCGGGATGAGTTCCGCCGATTTTTATACCAAGTATGAGGCCGGTGAACTGCAAGGCGAAGAGTACGACAAGTGGGCCGAGCAGGTTAAGGTTTCCCGCGCCGCCACAGAAAAGCTCGATGCCATGAAGGCGAAAGTCGAGCAGATCGAGGGTGCGCATCGGCTGGCCTTCATCCAGTGCGTGGGCTCCCGCGACCTTCGCTTCAACCAGTACTGTTCCGGCTTCTGCTGCATGCACGCCATCAAGGAGGCGATCATTGGCCTGGAACATGATCGGGAAGCGGAAGTCTATATTTTCGGGATGGATATCCGTGCGGTCGGGAAGAATTTTGAAGAGTATCGAAATCGGGGAGCGAACGAAGCCGGCATCAAATTCGTTCGAAGCCGGGTGGCCGAGATCTACGAGGACAAGGATCACACTCCAATCCTCGTTTACGAAGACACCAAGGAGCGCCGGGTGAAGCAGCTGCCGGTAGATCTGGTGATCCTGGCCACCGCCTGCCAGCCCAGCGAAGGGTTAGTGAAGCTAGCGGAGATTTTGGGCATTAAGACCAACAACTTTGGCTTCATCGACACCGCCTCATATCTGCCTCTCGATACCTCACGGCCGGGCATCTTCGTTTGCGGTTGTGCCCAAAGCCCAATGGATATTCCCGAATCGGTTGCTCAGGCGAGCAGTGCCGCTGCCATGGCAGCCCAGGTGTTGTCAGGCCCTGAGACCGAATGTCTCGCCTCCTGAAGGAGAACATGTCAATGACTGGTGATACCGAGAAGACCGCAGAGCTCAACGGCAAGGAAGTCAAGACGGGCGTTTTCGTCTGTCACTGTGGTTCCAATATTGCGGGCCTCCTGGATTGCGAGGCGCTCGTCGACTATGCATCCAAGCTGCCCAACGTGGCTTATGCCAAGAACAATCTCTACACCTGTTCCGAAGCGGGCATTGCCGAGATCATGAATGCCATTAAGGACCATGGGCTCACCCGCGTCGTGGTGGCATCCTGTTCGCCCCGCACCCATATGCCGCTCTTCAAGAGTGCCTGCGCCGAGGCCGGTTTGAACCCCTACCTCTTTGAAATGGCCAACATTCGGGACCAGTGTTCGTGGGTGCACATGCACGAAAAGAGTGAGGCCAACCTCAAGGCTCGTGATCTGATCCGGATGGCGGTGGCCAAAGCCGAATATCTTCAGCCGCAGCAGGACATTGAAGCCTCGCTGGTGCGCAAAGCGCTCGTTATCGGTGGGGGAATTGCCGGTCTGTCGGCTACCGTAGCACTGGCCAATATGGGAACGGAAGTGATCCTGGTGGAGAAGGCGGCCGAGCTTGGCGGGCTGTTGCGGCGTATCAACCGCGTCGGTCCCCGTGGCGACAAGGCTTCCGAGTTGCTCAGGAAACTGGTTGAGCAGGTCCAGGCAAAGCCGCAGGTGACCACGTTGTTGGAGAGCGAGCTGGCTGCGGTCGGCGGCGTGGTGGGCAATTATGAGGTCACGTTGCGCGGGAGAGATGGCGCGGAGCGGAAGGAGACCGTCGGGTGCATCGTGGTGGCCACGGGGGCGGTGCCGTTCATCCCGGAAGGAATGTATGGGTATAACGGGAAGAACGTGATCACCCAGATTGACCTGGAAGAGAAGCTCCGGGATGGGACCCTCGAGGCCAAGCGGATCGTCATGATTCAGTGTGTGGGCGCCAGGTCGCCCGAGCGCACCTATTGTGGAAGGATTTGTTGCCAGACTGCCATTAAAAACGCTCTCTACATCAAGGAGCTCAATCCCGAGGCGTATGTTCACATCCTCTATCGCGACATTCAGATGTATGGCACTGACAACGAACGGATGCTTTGGGATTCGCGCGGCAAGGGCGTTCGCTACGACATCTATACCGAGGAACGGCCGCCGATGGTGAAGGACGGGGTGGTGGAGGTTTATCAACCCCTGTTGGGTGAGGTGGAAGAGATTCCGTTTGATCTCCTGGTACTTTCGACCCCGCTGCTGGCACCGTCAGATTCGGCGGCGGTCGCCAACTTGATGCGCATCCCTGTCGATCAGAACGGCTTCTATCTCGAAGCCCATGCGAAGCTTCGTCCTCTGGACTTTGCCAGCGACGGAATCTTCCTCTGCGGCACGGCGCGCTATCCGGCAACGGTCAGGGAAGCCCAGGCCCAGGGGTTGGGTGCCGCCTCGCGCACCAGTACGGTACTCTCGAAGGAGAAACTTGTTTTCAGCGCGCTCGTCTCTTATGTTACCGAAAAGTGTGACGGCTGTGCTTTGTGTATCGATTTGTGTCCGTATTACGCAATCTCCACTGAAGAGTATGAGGATGAAGGGGGCCGGAAGCACAAGCGAGTTAAGTCGGACAACATCCTTTGCAAGGGATGCGGGGTGTGTGCGGCCACCTGTCCCAAAGGAGGCATCATTGTGCACGGATTCACCGGGGAGCAGATTCGGGCCCAGGTGGATGCCGCTCTCGAAGCGGTCTAGAGTCGTTGGCGGAGTCTGTTCAGTAGCTCGTTGATTTTCTGAGAAAGGAGTTTCCCTCGATGTCTGATGATTTCAAACCGGTCATCTTAGGGTTCTTGTGTACGTGGTGAGCATACGCTGCTGCTGACCTGGCTGGGGTCAGTCGTATGCAGTATCCGTCGAACCTGCGGATAGTGCGGGTCATGTGTTCGGGGATGGTCAGTCCTGACATTGTGGTGCGTGCCTTGGACAAAGGCGCAGATGGCGTTCTGGTGGTTGGGTGACACCTCGGCGAATGTCATTACCTGGAAGGTAATCAAAAGGCAAACGCTCGGCAAGAAGCGACCAAGATTGTCCTCGAAAACCTTGGAATCGATACCGACCGGTTTCTAACCGCTTGGGTATCGTCGGCGGAAGCTCCCAAGTTTGCGGAGGTGGTTACAGCTTATGTGAACCATATCAAAGAGTTGGGGCCAAATCCTCGGAAGCAGCAAAAAGCGGAAGCCGCCTGATCATGAGGATATCTCGCGGAGGCACCGAAACTTAAGAGGTGTTACATGGCAGCTAGGGTAGCGGAAGAGTGGTTGAACGCCTGTGCGGGTTGTGAGATCTCGGTGGTAGATCTGGGTGAGCGTTTGCTGAAGGTATTGGAGCTCGTCGAGTTCGTTCACATCCCGGTGCTGATGGATCACAAATATTACGGTCAGTTGGGGGAGGGAAAGCATATTCACATCCCCGAAGCGGATGTGGGAATCATCAGTGGCAGCATCCGCAATACTGAGCATCTCGAAGTGGCCGAGGAGATGCGCAAGCAGTGCAAGATCATTGTGGCCTTGGGCACCTGTGCGACTCACGGGGGGATCCCGGCCTTGGCCAATTCCTACCAAAACCAGGAGATGTATGATCGGTATTACTCAACCGAGACTACCGATATACCTAACTCTTTTCCAACCGATGGGCTCCCGCCGTTGCTGGACGCCTGCTACGCGTTGGATGAAAAGATCAAGGTGGACGTCTACCTGCCCGGTTGTGCTCCCCATCCGGACCAAGTTTTTGTCGGGCTGGCGGCTCTTCTCGGGCTCATGCCGCTGGCACTGCCTGACAAGAGTGTCTGCGATACCTGTCCCACAGTCAGAGAGGGGAAGGGACAGGTTAAGCAACTACAGCGATTCCTGCATTCGCCCCATTATGGAGCGCCCGACGAACCGTTGGATAAGATGCGCTGCCTATTGGAGCAGGGGTTTCTCTGCATGGGACCAGTGACCAAAGCCGGCTGCGGTGGTGACGGGGTTGTTCCGCGCTGCATCATTGCCCGGGTGCCGTGCCGGGGCTGCTATGGGCCAGTGGAGCACGACGGCAACCAGCTCCTGGACATGCTCAATGCGCTGGCGTCCAATGGCATCGATATCAAGTCTCTGCCCGAGTATGCTTCTCTGTTGCGTTTTTCCGGGGCCCACCATCTGCTGACGCCGCGGAAGAAATAGAGGGAGGATGAGAATATGGCGCGAGTAATCAACATTGCTCCCATAACCCGCATCGAGGGGCACGGCTCGGTCGAGATCCAGCTTGATGACGGGGGGAGTGTAAGCAGTACCAAAGTGCACTACATGTCGCTACGGGGCTTTGAGAAGTTCATCGAGGGCAAGCCTGCAGAAGAAGTGCCCCGGATTGTGACCCGCATTTGCGGTATTTGCCCGTGGCATCACCACATGGCTTCGAACAAGGCTGTGGATCGCTGTTTTGGCGTGACCCTGCCACCGACTGGGTGGAAGCTGCGGGAATTTGCCCAGACCATGGCCCATGCTGAAGACAAGCTGCTGCACTTCTACTTTCTAGCGGCGGCGGACTTTGTGATGGGACCGGACGCCCCCTATGAGGTGCGAAATGTTATCGGGGTTGCCAAAGCCAATCCCGAGCTGGCCACCAAAGCGGTCCAGATGCGCTACATGGCGAAAATGATTCTTGAAAAACTGGGCGGCAAGGCCATTCATCCCCATGCCGCGGTAGCAGGCGGTTTCTGCCGGCCCCTGCTCAATTCTGAACGGCTGGAATTCCTGGAGAAACTCAAGGTGCTGCTGGAATTCTCGCACGATACCCTCAAGTTTGCCAAAGCGAACGTGTTTCCCAAATACCTCGATGTGGTCAAGACCCTTGGGGTCATCAACACCGGTTTCCTTGGCACTGTGGATGAGAAGGGCAACCTTGCCCTCTTCGACGGCAAGCTGCGCCTGATGAAAGCCGACGGCTCCTTCGTGGATTTCAGTCCCCAAGACTACATCGATTATCTGGGCGAAGCAGTGGTACCCTTCTCGTATGGCAAGTTTCCGTATGCCCGCTCTTGGAATGAGGGCTTTTCTCTCGATATCGACAATCCCAAGGGCATCTACCGGTGCAATTGTCTTGCCCGGATCAATGCCTGCGACGCAATCTCGACGCCGCGGGCCCAGGCGGAGCTGGAAGAGTTTCGCAAGGCTTTCGGGCGCCCGGCGCAGTTAACCCTGCTCTATCACTGGGCGCGGCTGATCGAGGATGTGTATGCCTACGAGCATGCCATCGAGCTGCTGGAAGACCCGGCAATTTGCGACACGGACATTCGGGCAAAGGTGGAACCCAAGGCAGGAAGAGGGGTGGGCTGTGTGGAAGCTCCCCGCGGGACCCTGATTCACGACTACACCACGGATGACAACGGTTTGATCAAGCACGCCAACCTCATCGTGGGGACGACGCACAATCTGGGCCCCATTAATATGAGCGTCAATCAGGCCTCCAAGATGTTGATCAAGAACGGTGAGGTGAACGAGGGCATCCTCAACATGATTGAGATGTCGATACGCGCCTACGACCCCTGAATTAGCTGCGCCACTCATTGCCTGGATGGCAATAATGGGTTCTCGATCAAAGTCATCGACGCCAAGGGTGAAATCATCACCAGGCGGCCTGCGTAGCATTGAAGGGGCAATGCCCCTGAGGCAGGGGGGGTTAGGAGTTAACCGGACCTGAGTAAAGAAGCGGGGGTAGTTCTCAGCGAGCTACCCCCCTGGTTTTCCGGGAAAGAGCTTTAGCGGGGGTTCAGCTTATCACCCACACCGCGATGTCCTGCGCCACCTGCGTGAGCTTGGCGGCAATTCGCCCGATCTGGAATTCTTCAACCTCGGATACGCCGCGCCGACCCACGACAATGGTCCCGTAGCGGCCGTTGCGGGCTTCATTGAGAAGGGCCGTTGACCGGCTGACCACTCCCGAGATCACCTTGGTGTTGATTTTGGCTGGATCGGCTCCCATGGCGGTCAAGGATTTGGAGAGTTTTTCGAACATCGGCTAGATCGCGTCCTGAGCATCATCCTGGAGCTTCTGGAGGATGTAAGTCTCGTCTTCCTGTGGAAATCTAACCACATGAGCCGGCGTTACCTGCGGTTCACCCTTGCCCAACATCCTGCCGACGAAATTCGCGGCCCGCATGGATCCCCAGGAATTGTCCACACTCGCAAGGATTTTGCCTCCCTTCGATTTTCCGCCTACCAGATAAACCGTCGGGCCAACCACATTCAACCGTACCTTGCTAGCAATGCTGTCATGAATGGTATCATCCGCGGCCCCGATGCCCCTACGTCCCATGGCCACAAGGTCGCAGCCGAACCGGCACTCTTCGAGGATGTCTCTGGCAAAGCCGTTCTTGCGCTTTTGAATGAGGATTATCAGTTTCTAATATATGCTTCAACAGACATACAGCGTGATTAGCCGTGATTGTCCTCAAAATCAGGCAAAGAATTGTTGATATCCACAAAAAAATGAAGTATATTGCTATCGATTGTGAATGTTCACCCTCAAATTCTCCGCAGAAGCTCGGTGGAAAAAGCTGACAATTATGGGCGCCTCCTCGGAAAAGCTGCTTTTCGTATGTCTTCGCACAGGGCGGAGAAATATGATGGGCTGGGAGAGGGTGGAAGTTTCTCAACCACCGCGAGTCAAAATTGGCACCCTCCGATCCCACGCATCCAGCCTGGGGACGACTCCGATAACGCGCCAAAATGGTCTGTATAATGAGGCATGGATTGGAATGAGGTCGTCGTCAACCTCATTCGCCAGGCTACGCTTTGTCTCCACCCGGCGTTGTCGAGGTTGGGCTCGAGGAGGACGGATGCTTGTGGCTCCAGAAGGCAGGGAGACCTTGTCTCCGATGTTCTTTTGAAATAGGTCGAACAACGACGGATGGTTTGAAACCCAGAAGGAGACCCTACTCGTGAATCGCGACGTGTTAGTGATTGGGGGAGGAATTGCGGGCATGCAAGCCTCTCTGGACCTGGGTGAAATGGGATTCCAGGTGCATCTGGTGGAGCGATTGCCAAGCATTGGCGGCAAGATGTCGCAGCTTGACAAAACGTTTCCCACCAATGATTGCGCCCTTTGAATCCTGGCGCCGAAGCTGATGGATGTCGGTCGACATCCCAAGATCCGGTTGCTGGCCTACTCAGAGATTGAAAAAATTGACGGTGAAATAGGGAATTTTCACATCACGGTTCGCAAAAAAGCCCGTTATGTCGATGAAAAGAAATGCACGGGTTGCGGGACGTGTGCGGAAAAGTGTCCGACGGTAACTTCCGACGTCTACAACCTCGGGCTTGGCAAAGCCAAGGCCATCTATAAGTACTTTGCCCAAGGGATTCCGTCCGCCTATACCATCGACGCCAATGCGTGCCGACAACTCCAGGGGAAGAAGTGCGGTGTTTGCGCCAAGGTCTGTCAGGCCGGCGCCATCGACTACAAGCAGCAGGAGCAGATCATCGAGTTCGAGGTGGGGGCCATCATTGTGGCCACCGGTTATGATCTCTTCGATGCTACGAAAATCCCGGAATATGGTTACGGGCGACTGCCCAACGTGGTCACCGCCCTGGAATTCGAACGGTTCCTCTCCGCCAGCGGCCCCACGCATGGTCACGTCTATCGCCGTTCGGACCTGGCCCTGATGGATGCTCTGCCCGAGGCGGAAAAGAGCCAGCAGAAAGCGGCCAGGGGCCTTGAACAGTTGGAGAAGAAAGGCGGGATGAGTTCCGCCGATTTCTATGCCAAGTATGAGGCTGGTGAACTGCAAGGCGAAGAGTACGATAAGTGGGCCGAGCAGGTTAAGGTTTCCCGCGCCGCCATGGAAAAGCTCGAGACCATGAAGGCGAAAGTCAACCAGATCGAGGGCGCGCATCGGCTGGCCTTCATCCAGTGCGTGGGGTCCCGCGACATTCGCTTCAATAAGTACTGTTCAGGCTTTTGCTGCATGCATGCCGTCAAAGAGGCCATCATTGGCCTGGAACACGACAGGGACGCCGAAGTCTACATATTCGGCATGGATATCCGCGCGGTCGGAAAGAACTTCGAGGAGTACCGCAATCGTGGTGCCGGTTCCGGGATCCAGTTCATCAGGAGCCGGGTGGCCGAAATTTACGAGGACAAAGATCACACTCCCATCCTCGTTTATGAGGACACCAAAGAGCGGCTGGTGAAGCAAATGCCGGTGGACCTGGTGATTCTGGCCACCGCTTGCCAGCCCAGTGAAGGGATAGTCAAAATGGCGGCCACGGTGGGTATCGAAACCAACGATTTCGGCTTCATCAAGACCGCCTCTTACCCGCCGCTCAGCACCTCGCGGCCGGGAGTCTTCGTCTGCGGCTGTGCGGTAAGTCCCATGGATATTCCTGAATCGGTTGCTCAGGCCAGCAGTGCCGCGGCCAGAGCAGCTCAGGTTCTGTCAGGTTCTGAGACCGAACGTCTCGCCTCCTGAAGGAGAACAAGTCAATGAGTGGTGATACGGAGAAGACAGCAGAGTTCAACACCAAGGATGCACGGATCGGCGTTTTTGTCTGTCATTGCGGTTCCAATATTGCGGGCCTCCTGGACTGCCCGGCCTTGACCGAATATGCATCCGGGCTGCCCAACGTGGTTTTTACCAAGAATAATCTCTACACCTGTTCCGAAGCGGGCATTGCCGAGATCATGAACGCCATTAAGGACCATGGGCTCACCCGCGTCGTGGTGGCCTCCTGCTCGCCGCGCACCCATATGCCGCTCTTCAAGAGCGCGTGCGCCGAGGCGGGGCTCAATCAGTACCTGTTCGAAATGGCCAACATTCGGGATCAGTGCTCCTGGGTTCACGCGCAGGATCAAGAATTGGCCCAGATCAAAGCCATGGACTTGATCCGGATGGCGGTGGCCAAAGCCAGGTTCCTGGAACCGGCTGAGGACATCGAGTCCTCCCTGGTGCGCCGTGCCATGGTCATTGGTGGCGGGGTGGCCGGGCTGTCGGCGGCCGGCGCTCTGGCGGACATGGGGATGGAAGTGATCCTGGTGGAAAAGCAGGCAGAACTCGGCGGCCTGCTGCGTCGGATCAATCGCATTGGCCCGGGCGGCGAAAAGGCTTCCGAGCTGCTGGGTATGCTGGTGGCGGACTTTAAGTCCAAGCCAAGGGCCAAGGCGCTGCTGGAGAGTGAAGTGTCGGCAGTGAGTGGGGTGGTTGGCAATTACGAGGTGACCATTCGCGACAAAAGTGGTGAGATGCAGACGGAAACGGTGGGCTGCATTGTCGTTGCCACCGGAGCGCTGCCGTTCACTCCCGAAGGACTGTACGGGTACAACGGAAAGAATGTGATCACCCAGATTGAACTGGAAGAGAAGCTTCGGGACGGCACCCTCGACGCCAAACGGGTGGTCATGATCCAGTGCGTTGGTGCCAGATCGCCTGAGCGGACCTATTGTTCGCGGATCTGCTGCCAGACGGCTATCAAGAACGCTCTCTACATCAAAGAGCTCAATCCCGAGGCTCATGTCCATATCCTCTATCGTGACATCCAGATGTACGGCACCGACAACGAACGGATGCTGTGGGACTCACGCGGCAAGGGCGTTCATTACGATGTTTACGATGTTGAGCGGCCGCCGGTGGTGAAGGACGGGGTGGTTGAGGTTTATCAGCCGCTGCTGGGTGAGGTGGGGCAGATTCTTTTCGATCTGCTGGTGCTCTCGACTCCCCTGGTGGCCCCTGCAGATGCGCAGGACGTTGCCAACCTGATGCGCATTCCCGTGGACCAAAATCGTTTCTACCTGGAGGCCCATGCCAAACTGCGGCCGTTAGATTTTGCCACCGACGGGGTCTTCCTGTGCGGGACAGCACGCTATCCGGCAACCGTAGGGGAAGCCCAGGCCCAGGGGCTGGGGGCGGCGTCGCGGGCTGCGACCGTGCTGTTCAAAGACAAGCTGGTAGCCAGCGCCTTGATCTCTCAGGTGACGGAGCGTTGCGACGGCTGTGGTGCCTGTGTCGAGCTCTGCCCTTACCATGCGCTCAGTCTCGAGGAGTACGAACAAGACGGACGGAAACTCAAGCGCAACAAGGTCGACAAAATGTTATGCAAGGGGTGCGGAGTGTGCGCCGCCACCTGTCCCAAAGGGGGCGTGGTGGTCTGTGGATTCACTCGCACGCAGCTCCAGGCCCAAGTGGATGCAGCGCTCGAAGCGGCTTAGAGTTTGGCAGGGTGTTGAAAAATCTTCCCCAACGTCTCCCCGGCGAAACCCGGAGTACAGAAAACCATGCGGAACCTGGATGTCGGTTTTCACCGGCATGACGGACAGAGCCTTCGATGCACTTTTTCAACAGCCTGCTAGAGGAGTACTCACAAACAGGTAAGAAAGGAGTTTTCCCCCATGTCCGATGAGTATGTTCCCACCATTGTTGGATTCCTCTGCACGTGGTGAGCGTACGCCGCTGCTGACCTGGCTGGGGTCAGTCGTTCGCAGTACCCTCCCAATCTGCGTATCGTCCGGATGATGTGCTCCGGGATGGTCAGTCCCGACCTGGTGGTACGCGCCCTGTCCAAAGGTGCCGACGGCGTGCTGGTGCTGGGATGCCACCTGGGTGAGTGTCACTACATGGAAGGCAATTTCAACGCGGCCAAGCGGATGGCGGTAATCAAGAATCTGCTCGCCTTTACCGGGATCGACCCGGCGCGGCTCAGGGTGGAATGGGTATCGTCCGCCGAAGCGCCCAAACTGGTCGAGATTGTTATCGACTTCACCAACCAGATCAAAGATCTCGGACCCTCCCCGTTGAAGGCTGTGGCCTGATGGAGACTGACATTGATCGGGCTGTCAAGGATCAATGAGAAAGGCTCTTTTTATGGTTGAAAAGATCAAAGCAAGAGTTCAGGAACTGTTGGCGTCCGGCAAGATCAAAGGTTTCCTCGGTCTCCGCGAAAGGTACGGCCACGTCGGCCCTTACCTTTTTACCGATCCCAATGACCTCGACGGAATGTCCGTCGGCGATGGGGCAAAACCCGGCGATACCCGCTATTCGCTCAACAAACAACTCATCAGGCTGGTCCATTCTTATCAGGACGACGCTTTCGGCGTGTTGGTGCGCGGCTGCGATGAGCGCGGGCTGAAAACCCTGATTGCCTCCAACCAGCTCGACCCGGCACGGGTGGTTTCCGTCGGTTTGGCCTGCCCCCAGGAACTGGCCGATGCCTGCGAGTGTATGAAGCCCTTTCCCGATGAGTACGTTGCGGGTGAGCCATCCGAAGGGCGGCCTTTTGCCGGAGTGGCTCAGATCGAGGCCATGGCCATGGAGGAGCGTTTCAAGGTCTGGCTGGCCGAGTTCGCCAAATGCGTCAAGTGCTATGGCTGTCGCGATGTCTGTCCGATGTGCTACTGCAAGGAATGCACCCTGGGAGGCAAGGATTTTGTGAACGTCGGCACCCTGCCGCCGCAAAATCCCATCTTCCACATCACCCGCGCGCTCCACATGGCAGGAAGATGCATCGACTGTGGGCTGTGTAATGAAACCTGCCCTGCGGATATCCCACTACGAACGCTCTACAAGAAGATCGCAGACCTTGTTGACCAGGAGTACCAGTATCGGCCGGGCTATGGCGAACCCAAGGCCAGCCTGACCATTCACGGCCTCGGTGATTCCCCACAACACTGAGAGGAGCATTGGTATGAATTACCGGAATGTACTGACCACGTGCACCTACTGCGGCTGCGGGTGCACTCTCTATCTCGAGGTTTTGGGCGGCCACCTGGTGAACACGATTCCCTGCAAGACCAGCAATCTCAACGAAGGCAAGCTTTGTGTCAAAGGCTGGAACGTCCACGAATTCGTTGAGAGCTCGAATCGCCTGACTCAGCCGTTGCTGCGTAAAGATGGCAAGCTGGCCCCGGTTTCCTGGGATGAGGCGCTGGATTTTATTGCCAAACGGCTGAAGGAAATCAAAGAGGCCAACGGCCCTGATAGCATTGCCTTTCTGGCCTCGGCCAAGGTGACCAACGAGGAAAACTACCTCATCCAGAAGTTCGCGCGAGCGGCAGTGGGAACCAACAATGTCGACCACTGCGCCCGTCTCTGACACTCCTCGACGGTGGCAGGACTTGCTGCCTCGTTTGGGAGTGGGGCGATGACCAACTCTATCGCCGAAATCGAAAACGCCGATTGCATCATCGTGATTGGTTCCAATACCCCATCGAATCACCCGCTGGTCGCAACCCGTATTTACCGCGCCCAGGCAAAGGGGGCGAAACTGGTGGTGGTAGACCCCCGCAAGGTTCCCTTGGCAAAGAACGCCACCCTGTATGTGCAGCACAAGCTTGGTACTGATGTGGCGCTGATCAACGGGATCATGAACGTCATCCTCACTAACGGCTGGCACAACGAGGCCTTCATCAAGGAGCGGACCGAGGGCTTCGAGGAACTCCGCAAGGTGGTCGAACAGTATCCACCGGAGCGTGCGGCGGAGATCACCGGGGTTTCGGCCGATGACATTCGCACCATCGCCGAATGGTACGCTAAGGCCAAGGCCAGCTCCATTGTCTATTGCATGGGCATCACCCAGCACACGACCGGGGTGGACAACGTCAAATCCCTGGCCAACCTGGCCATGCTGACCGGCAACATCGGCCGGGAATCGACGGGCGTCAACCCGCTGCGCGGCCAGAACAACGTGCAGGGGGCCTGCGATATGGGTGGGCTGCCCAACGTCTATCCCGCCTACCAGCCGGTGAACAACCCGGATATTCAGAAGAAGTTCGAAGCCGCCTGGCATGCCAAACTCTCCGATAAGATCGGGCTCACTATTCCAGGGGTCCTCGAAGGCTTGTCCGCGGGTATGGTGAAGGCGGTCTACATCGTCGGCGAGAATCCCATGGTGAGCGACCCTGACGTAAACCACGTGGAAAAGGCCCTGCGCGAAGCGGAGCTGCTGGTGGTCCAGGACATCTTCCTCACCCCGACGGCCGAACTGGCGCATGTGGTGCTACCCGGCGCCTCCTTTGCCGAAAAGGACGGCACCTTCAGCAACACCGAACGGCGCGTTCAGCGGGTGCGCAAAGCGATTGAACCCATCGGAGAGTCGCGGGCGGACTGGGAGATCCTCCAGGATCTCTCCACCCGCTTCGGCTACCCCATGAAATACGAGTCCCCGGCCGAAATCATGGCAGAGGTAGCTACGGTCGCCCCATCCTACGGGGGCATCAGCTACGACCGGCTCGAGGGTGAAGGTCTCTTCTGGCCCTGCGTCAACAAGGACCATCCGGGTACGAGAGTCCTCCACCAGGGCAAATTCTCGCGTGGCTTGGGGCTCTTTCATGCAATCGATTTCAAGCCGCCGGCGGAACAGATCGATACCGAATATCCCTTCTGGCTCACCACCGGGCGGGTTCACGTGCATTACCATACCGGCACCATGACCCGCAACTCCCCTTCCCTTCATGCGGAAATGCCCGAGGGTTTCCTCGAAATCAACCCGCAGGATGCCAAAGCACTTGGGGTGAGAGCGGGGGATAGGGTGAAGGTGAGTTCCCGGCGTGGGGAAATGGTGACGCGGGTGGACTGCACCAAGCGGGTAACTCCCGGAATGGTCTTCATGCCGTTCCATTTTGTAGAAACGTGCGCCAACATCCTGACCAACCCGGCCAATGATCCCATTGCCAAGATTCCCGAGTACAAGGTGTGCGCGGTGAAGCTGGAAAAGGCGGCATGATTCGCCGGATCGTCAGGAACAGACAGAAAAGACCAACCCGGTACCGGGTGAGCTCGTTCCCGAGCGGCAGCTTGGGAACGAGCTCAACAAATGGTTTGAAAAGGATCTCGATTCCCGTTTAGGGGAGTCACCTTCATTGCAGTCTCTGGCATCTTGAGATACCTCTTGATTTCTTCTTTCTATTCACATGTGGTGAATCTTGCCGGTTCAAACGGTCTCCTCGAATTGGAAGTACTGCCATCGATCACGATGCGTGGAACAGGTGCCGGGGCTTTGTCAGACTGTGCAGGTGGAGCCTGGCGAGAGTGATTTTCCGTAAGCTGACGCGCTATCCCTGAACGGTGAGTTTTTCAATGATCCAGAGATGCTCCGGATAGGCTGCCAGCAGGCTCTCGCGGTCACCCAATTCAAAATCCTCGTATTTGAAGCCGGGCGCTACCGTGCATCCCACTAGCGAGTAGGATGCGGGGTCATCGACGATTGCACCGAACCAGCAGCCGCCGAGAATAGAGATCTGGAAGCGTTCGCCGTGTTCAGGGTCAGCTCCCAGTCTCCAGCGTAGAAGTGTTCCCGAGTCATCGATCACATAGAGGGTCATGGCACTGCCAGCATAAAAATGCCAGATCTCATCGGCTTTCAGACGATGAAACCGCGAGACTTCGTGGCCCGGCAAGAGGTAGTGGATAGCCGTGGCAAACAGGCGAGGGCCGCGAAATCGCTCCGGGAGATGCTCTCTCGCGATTTGGTTCCCTCGCCTCATAGGTTCTCCTGAAATAGCCCCCTTCAGGGTGCCTGGAAAGCTGTAAGGCTTCGATCCAGTAGTCAGCATTCCGACTCATCACGGAACCTCCCGGTTTCCCCTCAAGCCTGATGGCGATAGTTATTACTCGGAGGGTACTCCACGCCCCCAGCCCCTCGGTTGACCTTGACCGCCGCCATCTCGCTGCCATTGGCCGCCCCCACCGCCCCGAGCCCTGGAGTCAAGTTGCGATGCCTGGGGCTGCTGCGGGGTAACCTGCTGGGACGGCGCCACCCATCGCTGGGTTGCGGCCGGTGCCTGCCGCCCAACCGCCCTTCCGCTCGCTTCCAGCGGCGGACTTACGGTTCGTGCTGCCGGTCGGCGTACCTCACCACGTGTGCCCGAAGGGGCGGTCCGCTGGCTCCCGCTGCTCGGGGCTTGGATGGCTGGACCTCCCGGTTGTTGGCTCTGGAGCTCGCGTCCGCTCTGAGGCGGTTGGACCCGCTGGGTCTCGTTTCTTGGGACCTGGATGGCCCGACCTCCCGGCTGCGAACCCTGCGGCTCTCCTCCTCCCTGCAACGTTGGTCTGTGCGGGCGACTGCCCGGGGTGGTCGCGGTCGTCGGTTCGCCTTGATCCGGGGACAGGGTACGCTCGGGTCGTGAATCCGGGTAGCGCCGATCCTGGCCGGTTGCCCGGCCTCTCGAACCGACCTCACCCCCCCCCGGTGATGGCTGGTCCGGCTGCGGTCCGGGCCGGCGCATGGTGCGGCTGCGGTCCAGCGGTGACGGGACTTTGCCCGGTTCGGTCGATGTTCCTTCGCCTCCCGCCCGGGGGGTTCCGACGCCGGGTTCATCCAGCACTCTTGGCTGCCCCGCTTCGGTAGCCCCCCGTTTCTGCCCCGGAGGTGTCGGTCTGAAACGTGGGGTTTCGCGGGTTGATTTTCCCGTAGGCCCTTCTTTGTCCGTGCGCTCTTCACCGCCGGGTTTCGGCGGCCTCACCCGCTCCCCTTCGGTTGGGGACCGCTGCTCCCGGGATACAGTGGGGACTTCACCCCCCTTTGGCGACCGTCGGGGTTGCTGTTCATCCATTGCCGGTCTTCCCCAGTCTGGAGCCGAGGGCTGCCGTTCAGACCCGAGCCGGTCGGCTCGGACTTCGGACTCACGACCCGGTGCGGCAACGATGGGAGAAGGCGGTTTAGACCTGGCTCGCAGCTCCCGCTGAGGCAGCTGCAGATCGCTCGTGGCTCTGCCAGCGTCAGACGGGCGGACAAGGCGGTCGGTGACCCGGGGGGCCTCGATGCGGGCCTCGTTGAGCGGCCTGCCGGGCTGGAAGGCGGCCACCTCCTGCTGAATGGCGCGGGCATTTCCTCCTGCCGTTCTGCGTGCCATCTGCTGGTTGTGGGATATCCGGTTCAGGACACCGTCGTGCGGCTTGTATTGGACCCTGGCGTTGGTGAAGCGGTGACGATCCCGCATGGTGTCGTAATTATGAATGACCCTGTTGTTCACTACGGGAGCGGCATGGTAGTTCTTGATGATGTTATTCCGGTTGATGTTGGTGATTCTCACGTTCTGATAATTGTCCACCCCGTAGAAATGGTTCCGCTTAACGATGACCGCCTTGTTGGCATAGCGGTAGCGGTTGATGTTGATATTGGTGATATTGACATTATTGACCACAACCGTTCTCGGTCCCCAGCGGCGGTGACAATAGTAGGGTTCAAAGGGAGCCAGCGGAATCCAGCCGATATTGACTCCCGAATGGATCCACCCCACGCGGCCTGGATACCAGCCAAAGCCAAGGCCCAGCATGGGCCCTATTTCCACCTGGACGCTCACGACCGGCGGCGCCCAGTACCAGAAGTTGCCAGCGTACACCCAGTTGCCATAATGGTGGGTCACGTAGCCGAAAGGCTCATAAGGAATCCAGCACTGGTCGCCGTAGTAGGCCGACCATCGACCGGCAGTGAACGGGGCCCACCCGGCCGCAACGGTTGGGCGCCAGAACGGCCGATAGCGCCCTTCATAGTAGACCTGTTCCCACCTTCCGTTCTCATCGAGGGCATAGGACTCATCATGCAGGCTGGGCGGGAGGTAGCGCACCGATTCGCCGCGCACTTCCGTTCGTTTGGTCCAGAGCTGGTCGCGTTGGCTGTTCCAGTCATCCCAGTCAACGTCGACATAGCCCTGGCCCGAGCTGACCTGCTGGCCGTCGGTGACCATTGAGGCCCCCCCGGCGGTGACTTCATACCGGGACTGATCGCCGTCCAGGATCAAATCGACCTTGCCTTTCAGGGCGATGACTTCGAGAGACCGATCACCGACGTAAAGATCAAACACGCTATTGGCCGGTGCCACCACATAACCGAAAGGCGAGGTTGCGCGGATGATACCCTGGGAGTCCCGGTTGTAGAACCGTGCCATGCCTGCGGCAACGTCGATTTCGGTAAGGTCCGTGCGCAGAGTGATGAGCTGGATCTGAGTGCTGCTGCCAACCCTGATCCAGGTGTTGTTGGGCATGATGAATTCCGCTTTACCCGCGGCGTCGGAATAGAGGGAATCCTCCAGGCCAAAGGGGGCATCCCTGACCGTTGCCACCCAGTCCTTCTCCTCGGGTACGTACCGGAGCAGCTGACCCTCGACGTGGGCAATGCGGCCCACCAGGGTTCCTTCTCCGGCTTCCCCGCTGGCTGCGGGAGCCTGGGACGCCCCGGCTGCCGCAAGCATGAGTACGAATATAACAAGGAAGCATTTCCTCAACGCTTTCATCAGAGTTCTCCTTCCCCCGAAAAGTGGTTCCGCTCGTACCGACGCACACGCCGCCAAACAGCTTTCAAGGTCACGCTGCAAGGCTAAGCGGATGCGGGCCACACCGAATATTATGGCTCCGCTCCTGATCCAAAGCAACAATCGTTCCATTCGGCTAATCAGCTGGAATGAAACAGTTCACGGGGATGAGCAGGAGACCGGAAGCAGGATTGGCGTGCCAAAGTTACGAATCGTGCCTGCCCGGTTACGTTTTTTACCCAGTGAGGCAACCGCCCCTGCTGCGTTTCCATATACCCTGGTCCTCGTCGTTCGGCATTTGAGGTTATCTCTGCGTGTCTTTGAGTGAAAACGCAGGCTCTGCAATTGACACAGAGGGCATCGCCGAGGCGAAGAGCCTGGGTGTAACGGTCAAGCTGTCTCGATACCTCCCGAGTATTTCGTGCGACTCGCGGAATGTCTCTACTGCGGCCTCTTTCGGGACTCTATGAAGAGCCCCCTGGCGAGTGCGCCACCCGCTTCCATCCCTGTTGTGACCAGAGGCGTGGAAGTCTTTGCTGCTCTGCGGCAGTGGTGGTCGTTGACTCCTCGGTGGGGGCATGCTAGCTTACCGCATTAGGCGCACTTTTTTGCCTTGGCCTGCGGGATTTGGGATGCACCCGGAGATATCAGAAATAACCTGGTGCTGAATGGATAATTGGATTAGCGACAAAATCAACCATCCCTTTCGAAAAATTCTGTTTGTAACCCATTGCCTTCTTCCACCGACTAACAGTCAGGTGTCTGGAAAGATCGCTGAACTCCCGGGCACCGAGCTGAGGTTGGGATATCGGTTGATCGTTAATCATTTAATCAAGAAGGAGAAAGAATGAAACATGTTAAGCTGGTGGTGATGGTTGGATTGGTGATGATGTTTTTCGTTGCGGGAATGGCGCTTGCCCAGGGCGGCGGTCAGGGGAAGGGTGCCCAGGGAACTCTTAAGCTGGGCTGTCAAGAGCGTTTTGATGCCCTCGACACCAACAAGGATGGACAGGTCACCAAGGAAGAGTTCATGGCCACTCCCCATTACCGGAGTGATCCGGACCAGACCTTCGAATCGATGGATGCCAACGGCGATGGCAGCCTGACCAAGGACGAATTCTGCGCGGACAAAGGCAGGGGCCAGGGAAAGGGCCAAGGTGCGGGTTACGGCAGAGGCCAGGGAGCCAAACCGTAATACCTGCAAGGCTCGATAAAGATACCGTCGGCTGGGTTCCGCCCGCTGGTACCGTTTGCCACGAGGAATCGAGGGACGCGAGCCGCCATCTCTCTTCATTACATTGTTATCACCTGTCGATGACACCCTGTACCTGCACGACGCGGACCATGTGGCCCTGTGGAAGCGAGTGCAGCGCCACATCATGGGCCAGCAGCGGCTGGCCAATCAGCCTCGCAACGCTCAGGGGGAAGTAGTCGACTCCTGGTAGTATTGTTCGATCACAGCTTCATCGAGGGCGTCCACCGAAGGGCGCCCTCTTTTTTTCAGAAGCGGTGGCGCTTGTTCGGATGTTTTGACTCGCTTTTCCATCACGACAGGACGGTCACTTGAAGAATCAGAGAGTCAATTCACTTTTTCGGGGTACAGGTATGAGATTCAAGGGCTGCCGAGGCGACGGAAATTCTCTTCAATAGGTCTTCCCGCTGTTACGCTGTAGAATACCCCTGGCAGGGACATCTCTCCTCTATTGCCAAATAGGCACGGTTGGGCGAAGGTACGTCTGCAGGAAGGTAATGGCAGGATGGATCAAGGAGAGCGGGAACCGCCACTGGAAGAGATTGAATAGACTCTCGACCAGATCGTGAAGGGTCAAGTCCCGGAAGATAACATCTTAGAGCAGTGGAGGGTTTTCGGGAAAGGCTTGCCTTTCGCAGAACTTCTCAAACCATGCAGGATCGGAGATGGCATTGCGACGATCAGCTCCGCAGATTTTGACCGACCCATGCGGCTTCATGGCCAGGTGTCCTCTGCCGGTAGAACCATGTAGTTCGAGCCGGCTTCAGACGCTGCGACCCGTATGTTTAAGGATCTCAATGCCACATTGAGCGAAGAAAAACCCGTCACCTTTGAAGAGCTGAAGGAAACTGCCGAGAGCGACAGGACCGCCTAAAATTCGTCACGTTCATACTCAATTTGGAGCGATTTGCGTTCCTGGATAGCTTGACAGCGATCATGAGGCAAAACGCCGGTGACCAGAAAACGATTCTTTCCTCCTCTACCCATTTCAACCCGGTTGACTTACTCTGCGACGTGCGGAATTACCGAGGAGAGAACTTCAATCTGCCTGAGTTCTCAGACAAAAACATGGGATTCATCACCATCAAATCCAAGGACGACACGGAGCTCAAGGCCATGGAACTGACCAGGTTGTGGAATGGCGTGATGGCTTTCTGGAACACGATATTCGCGGAGGTTCCCACGAGCACCTTCAATCCGGTGAAAACGGTCAACGATCTTCTACGTTGGGAACATCAGCCTTCGGGGCTGAATCGCTGGTTGTGAGTGGGTATTGCCTATTCAATACAGCACTGAGAGAACGACGCTGGCCCTGGTTTTGCTGTCGTGATTCACCCGCAATGAGTTCATTTCAAGGAAGGAACTTACATGATCGTACCGCTGATTCTTTGCGGAGGATTTGGGACTCACTTGTGGCCTCTGTCGAGGGAGCTTTATCCCAAGCAAGTGATTTCGATGATGGGAGGAGGCCTTTCCCTGCTACAGGAAACGGTGACCCGTCTCGGGGCATTTCAGGGCCTGGAAAAGCCAATCGTGCTTTGCAACGAGGAGCATCGGTTCATGGCAGCCGCACAGATCCAGGCCCTGGGTGTCCAGGCCGGGTCGATCATTCTAGAACCCCAGGCACGGAACACGGCACCGGCGCTGGCCGCGGCGGCACTGGAAGTCATGAATGACGGTGAAGATCCGCTCTTGCTGGTCTTTCCGGCGGATCATTTCTTCGACAGAATCGAACCCCTGACGCAGGCTGTCCATAACGTCCGCAGCCTCGCCGAAAGGGGAGAAATCGTGGCTTTCGGCATCCGCCCCACTGAACCCTCTCCCGGCTATGGGTACATCGAGCAAGGTGAGGAGATTCCCCTGGATATGATCGACGTGCCACCATCCTGCCGGGCGTATCGGGTTCAGTCATTCTACGCCAGTCCGCCCCCCACCGCCGCATCCGGTTTCGTGGCATCTCAGCGTCATTATTGGAACAGTGGCATTCTCATGGTCAAGGCCTCGGTCCTTTTACGAGAACTGAGGGAATTTGCGCCGGAGGTCCTGGAATGGTGTACACGGGCTCACACCAGGGCCTATCGAGACATGGATTTTGTCCGCCTGGAATCGGAAGCGTTTGCCGCCTGCCCCAGTGCCTCTATCGACAGGGTTTTGATGGAAAAGACGAGGAGCGCCGTGATGGTGCCTCTGGACAGTCGCTGGCGCGACCTGGGAGCCTGGAGCGACCTCTATAAGGTTCACGACAAGGATGTGGCAGGCAATGTCCTGATCGGTGACGTCATCACCCACAAGGTCCGCAACAGCTACCTGCATGCCACCAGTCGCATGGTTGCCGCTGTCGGGGTGGAGGATCAGGTCGTGATTGAGACCAAAGATGCGGTCTTCATTGCCCCTTTCGACCGTGTTGACGAGGTGGATGTGATCGTGAGTCGACTTCAGGCGAGTAACAGAGAGGAGGCCAGAGTACACCCCAAGGTTTACCGGCCTTGGGGAGCCTACGAAAGCATCGATCTCGGTGAGCGTTTTCAGGTGAAACGCATCACCGTGAATCCGGGCGGCAAACTCTCCCTTCAGAAGCACTATCACCGGGCCGAACACTGGGTGGTCGTAAAAGGCACCGCGAAGATTACCAGAGATACCGAGGAAATGGTTCTCATGGAAAACCAGTCGACCTATGTTCCGCTCGGGACCATTCATCGCCTGGAGAACCCTGGGGATATTCCCCTTGAGCTCATTGAAATTCAAACGGGCAGCTATCTGAAGGAGGACGATATTGTCCGGCTGGACGACGTCTATGGGAGGACAGAACCGGAGTCGAAAAACCGAAAGGAAGCATGAACAGGGCAACTCTTCGCTGGTTCTTATCGGGATGAGTCTATATCCGGTAATCTTGACAGTGGCTGCGTATTTCTTTAGGAAGAAGGTCTGTGTTGAGCTTGACCCGAAAACGCTGGCGGTTGTCGTCATTGCCAACAATTGTGACGATGCAACGGCAGCGGAAGCACGGGGAGCAGGCGCTGAGGTTCTCGAGCGGGCTGATCCGGTGTACCACGGCAAAGAGCAGGCCCCGGATTGGTTCCTGAAAGAACACGCGGAGATGGGACTGTCCCGAACGAGACGGATTATTGGCGAGCACCATGGCAGTATGACGATTGATAGCATGCCAGGCCTGGGAATCAAAGTGGGGATCCGGATACCTCGACTGGCTGCTTTTCCTGCGATCAACAAGGGAATGAGTTCCATGGAAATCAGTGAAGAGCGTATTGGTAAAGTAACGGTCTTGAAGCTGACTGGCCGTCTGGACTCCGTTTCAGCCCCGGGACTGAAGGATAGGGTGAAAGCCTGCGCCAGAGACGGCCAACTCCATCTGGTCATAGACATGGCCGGGATCGATTTTGTGGACAGTTCGGGTCTGGGCAGTCTCGTGGCTTCGCTGCGATCGTTGAATAAGGGGGCAGGGGATATGCGGCTTGCCGCGCTGCAGGACCGGGTGCGCGCGGTATTTGAGCTCATTCGCCTGCATCAGATTTTCGAGATTTTTGACAGTGCCGACACTGCTGTTGACAGCTTTCGAAACGCCTAGGGGAAGTTCTCAACATGATCAAGCCCACTGTTGAGGTTGTCCTGCAATGTGCGCAACGCCTGGATCTTTTACATCTGGCAACGGAAATGTCGCGGCTCATCTGCACAACTCTCTCAGCCTCAGACCTGGAACAGGACCTCGTGGACAACGTCGAACTGGCGGTGAGCGAAGCATGCACCAATGCGATGCGTCATAGCCGGACAGGAGACGCCAACGCCACGATGATCGTCCACTTTGAGCTCTACGAAGACCGACTGGTCGTCGAGGTCAAAGATCAGGGGGCCGGGTTTGATCTCGACAAGGTCCCTCCCCCGAATTTTACGGAGCACCCTGACGGCGGCTACGGCCTGTACCTGATGCAAACGATCATGGATGAACTTTTTTATACCAGAGGCAGTGAATACAACACCCTCACCATGAAGAAGTACTTTCGAAAAGTGGGAACATTCCCGTCATGAAAGATGCGCGGTTTCCGAAGTTGACCAGCACCAAGGCGGCTCTTCAGGCTTCCATCCTTTACCATTTCAGGTATTCCCCGGGCCATGAATGGGGCAGTCGCAGAACCAGCGAGATTTGGCACTGGCGGTACGCGACCGGTTGATAGACCGGCTGCTTTCTCGATTCTATGCCATCGCTTGGGATGCCAGGATTCGGCTATGGCATCCACTACGAATACGACCTCTTCAAACAGGAAATTGACAACGGCTATCAACGCGAGAAACCGGATAACTGGCTCGCTGACCGGACACCGTGGGAGATAGAGCGGAACGACGAGGCCTGTATCATTGCGGTTTATGGCCGGATCGAACATGCTTGTGATCGTTCGGGCAACTACAACCCCATGTGGCTCGACTGGAAGGTTCTCATGCGGCGGCAGGACCGTCGCCGGCAAAGAGGCCTCAGGCACCGGCAACATGAAATTCGCGTTCAACGGCGCCCTCACCATCGGGACGCTGCATGGTGCCGACATCGAAATCGAGGAGTAACGATGGACGATTTTTGCAAACAGCTTGAGGAGGCGGCCGGGTTCATTCGCTCCAGGATGGGAAACCCGCCCGAGATCGGCTTGATTCTCGGGACAGGCCTCGGTGCGGTCGCCGAAGCGATGGAACTTGATGCGCTCATTCCCTATAAAGAGATCCCCCACTTTCCGGTATCGACCGCACCTAGCCATGAAAGTCGCCTGCTCTGCGGGCGGTGGCAAGGGAAGCCGGTGATCTCCATGCAGGGGCGGTTCCATCTTTTTGAAGGCTATACGGCGCAGCAGATCTCCTTTCCGATCCGGGTGATGAAGGCGCTCGGGGTGGGGACGTTGATCATCTCCGCCGCGGCTGGCGGGCTCAACCCCCAGTTCCGCGCCGGAGAGTTGATGCTGATCACCGACCACATCAACCTCACCGGCCACAACCCCCTGCGCGGCCCCAACCTGGATGCGTGGGGGCCACGCTTTCCGGACATGGCCGAACCCTATCGCCGGCAACTGCAGGACCTGGCGGTGAGGATCGCGCTCGCCGAGAAGCTCATGCTCCATCGGGGAGTCTATGTCGGGCTGCTCGGCCCAAGCCTGGAAACTGCCGCCGAGACCCGTTTCCTTCGGGCTATCGGGGCGGATGCAGTGGGCATGTCGGTGGTTATGGAAGTGATCACCGCCGTCCACTGTGGCTTGGAGGTCCTGGGGTTCGCGGTGATCACCAATGTCAATCTGCCGGACTGCTACCAGCCGGCAGCCCTGGAAGACATTGTGGCCACGGCGGAACAGGCTGGGCCAAAGCTCATGAGCCTGGTCACCAGGCTCGTGGAACATCTGTAAGGATCGAGGGAAGACATGGTGCGTTCGAATGAATCGGAACCGACAACCGCGGATCTCCTGCTCCTCAACGGGCTGGTGCTGACGCTGGACGACCGGGATCAGCGCTTTGACCCGGGTGGGGTAGCGGTGCGCAGCGGAGAAATCGTCGCGGTCGGCCCCAAAGAATCCGTGCAGACGGCTTTCCGTGCCGTCAAAACCCTGGATGTGACCGGCTGTGTGGTGATGCCCGGCTTGGTCAATGCCCACACCCACGCTGCCATGACCATCTTTCGCGGCCTCGCCGACGACCTCCCCTTGATGGAATGGCTGCATCAGCATATCTTTCCCGCCGAACGGCGACTCACCGAAGAGTGGATTTACTGGGGCACCATGCTCGCCTGTGCCGAAATGATTCTCTCCGGCACAACCACCTTTTGTGACATGTATCTGTTCGAACACAAAGTGGCGGAAGCCGCCCGCGACGCCGGTATGCGCGCCCTGGTCGGCGAGGTGCTCTACGATTTTCCCTCACCTCACTATGGCCCCATCGAAAACGGTCTCGAATTTACGGAATCCCTGATCCACCGGTGGCGCGACGATCCCCTCGTGCGCATCGCCGTGGAACCTCACGCCCTCTACACCTGTTCGCCGCCCGTGCTGCAGCGCTGCTTCGAACTGGCGGAGCGCTACGAGGTGCCGCTCATCACGCACGTGTCTGAAAACCAAGCCGAGGTGGAGGAAATCATCCAGCGCTACGGACACCGCCCGGTGGCGCACCTGGAACGCCTCGGGATGCTCAGCCCGCGCCTGATCGCCGACCACTGCGTGGCCCTCGACGACCAGGATCTGGAGCTGCTGGCCCAACGGGGCGTCCAGGTGGTGCACAATCCGGAGAGCAACATGAAGCTGGCTTCCGGCATTGCACCGGTTACCCGACTGCTGGCAATGGGGGTGAACGTGGCGCTCGGAACCGATGGTTGTGCCAGCAACAACGATCTCGACCTTTTCGGGGAGATGGATACCTGCGCCAAGCTCCACAAGGCGGTAACCCTCGACCCGACGGTGCTCCCCGCCTCAACCGTGCTCCGCATGGCCACCCGCAACGGCGCCAAAGCCCTCGGCTGGGAGGGCGAAATTGGTGAACTTTCACTCGGCAGGCTGGCCGACCTCATCGTGGTGGACTTCAGACAGCCTCATCTGACCCCGGTTTATGAACCCAGAAGCCACCTGGTTTACGCCGCCCGCGGTTCCGATGTGCGCCACAGCATCATCCACGGCCGCCTGGTGATGGAAGACCGAAGGTTGCTCACCATGGATCGTGACGAGGTGATGCAGCGTGTCCGCACCTTCGCCCGCACCATCAAATCCTGAAGGGGAGAGATCATCCCTGAGTGCAGAAGGAAAGCCGGGCTGCCGTGAGGTCGATCTGCTGCTGACCAATATCGAGTGGCTGGTCACCGGGGATGAGGCCATGAGCTGCCTGCCGTCGGGAGCCATCGCCATCGACAGGTCGGAGGTGGTTGGGGTCGGCTCGACCCATCTGCTTCGAACCGATTTCTGCGGCCGCCGCGAAACGGACCTCTCCGGCTTTCTGGTACTTCCCGGGTTGATCAATGCCCACACCCACGCCGCCATGACCTGCTTTCGGGGGCTGGGCGACGATTTGCCGCTGGCCCGGTGGCTCCACGAAGTCATCTTTCCGGCGGAAGCAGCCCATGTGAATCCGGCAATGGTCTACCGGGGAACTCTGCTGGCCTGCGTGGAGATGCTGAAAAACGGGATCACCACCTTCTGCGACGGCTACTTCTTTGAAGAAACCACAGCCCGGGCGGTGTTGGAGAGCGGCATGCGGGCAGTCCTGGGCCAGGGTGTGCTCGATTTTCCCACTCCCGATCAGCCCGACCCGGCCCGCTCCCGCGAGCGGGTGGAAGCCTTTCTCGACTCCTTTCCCCGGGATGCCGACCGTCTCCGCCCTTCGATTTTCTGCCACACGCCCACCACCTGCCGCGCCGAGACGCTGCAATGGGCTAAGAAACTCTGCCGGGAGCACGGCATTCTGTTTCAGACCCATCTTTCGGAAACCGCGGTCGAGGTTGAGGCCATCCTTCAGCAGCATGGGGAACGGCCGGTATTCTATCTGGATCGCTTGGGGGTTCTCGACGGCGATACTCTCTGTGCTCATGGAGTGTGGTTGGAGGCAGAAGAAATGGAGCTGCTGGCAGGCCGTGGCGTCAAGCTTTCACACAATGCCGAAAGCAACATGAAACTGGCCTCTGGCGTGGCCTCCATTCCTGCACTGCTCGCGGCCGGGATCGTAATCGGCCTGGGAACCGATGGCTGCGCCAGCAACAACAATCTCGATCTTTTCACCGAGATGGACAAGGCGGCCAAGCTTCAGAAAGTGGTCCAGCGTGACCCGACCGCCTGCCCGGCCCCGCAGGTGCTGCGGATGGCTACGCGGGACGGCGCCGCCGCGCTCGGCTGGCAGGACCAAATCGGGAGCCTGGAGGTGGGCAGAAAGGCTGACCTCGTTGCCATCGATCTTGATCAACCTCATCTCACCCCCCTATACAACCCTATTTCCCATCTCGTCTACGCGGTGAAGGGAAGTGACGTCCGCCACGTGTGGGTGAACGGCCGGCAGGTGGTCCAGGATCGGCGGGTGCTCACCGTCGACGAAGACGAAGCGGTCGCCGCGGTGAGAGCATTCCTGACGGGAATCACTTGAGGCCGGAGCGAATCCGCGCCTGTTATCCTCGTTTAGCTTAAGAAGTTTTGCTTTTTTGTATTAACCGCAGCGAGCACTGACAGAAGCAGTCTACGCGTCCTCTGCATCTCTGCGGTAAAAGCAAGTTTTCAACCTTCACAGATGGAGCATGCCGTTGTGGCAGGCTTGCCAGGTCTTGGCCGGAAGAGTCTCCTCATTTCTTCAAGTAGGCTTCCAGAGCCTTCTGATTGAACCCCCCTATCTTCACGCCGCTGTCCAGGATGAACATGGGAGTCGAGTTGACTCCCATGGCGTCGGCAGTGGCCTTATGTTTCTGCAGCAGTTGCTCACCCGCCTCACATTTCTCTCCGGGGGGGCCCTGATCACCATGACCGGCGTCCAACGCCGCTACGCGGTCCTGATTGCACAGAATCTTGACACTCTTTTCCCCGGCCTGGGGATGCATGGGAAGAGGATAGAAAAAAACATAGAGAGTATAATCGCTCTGGGTCTTCAGCCATTCGTAGCTCTTACGACAGTAGGGACAGTCAAGGTCCGTAAACAAGTAGAGTTTCTTGGCGCCGTTTCCCCGGGTGATCGTGATCGCATCCTGGAGAGGCAGTTTCGATACATCGACCTTGTTGACCTGATCGAAGCGTTCCTTGGTAAGATTCATCTTGTCCTTGTTGATGAGATTGCCGCCCGAGATGAGATAGCGACCATCCTTGGTCACGTACAGGATTTGCTTATCCCGTCCGGGCATGGTGGCCACTACCTCGTAGATGCTTCCCAGGTCATTGGCTTCCACCACCTGGATTTCTGTCTCGAACAGGCTCTTGATGATCGGCAGTTCTCGCACCTTCTTGGAGACATCGGCCGCTTGCAGCGGCGGGGTAAGGACCAGCAGCAGTACAGTCAGGAATGCTCGTTTCATGCTACCTCCGAAAGAAGTTCTGTTCAGCACGCAGGCTGAAGTCAGTTATCCTCATAGCACAACGGCCATGAGGAAACTACTTGAATCTTCATGGGCGAAACCCCGAGTGGCCCATCAGGAACCGTCATCGCGGCACCGCGCAGCTCAACTGGCAGCAGGAAGGCCTTTTCCTTCTTCTGCGCTTTTTGCCCGTCAATCTTTTCCTTGTCACAACATCGCTTCTGGGGTTATTCAAGGTACGGGGGACAGAAGGGGGTACTCACTGCCGATCGGGTTGGCAGGAATTCAGTTCCCGGGCGACACGGTCGACTTGGCGCCCTGCGCCCTTCTGGCACATCAGTTGCCGTGCGCCTCATGAGAACCGCACCACACAAATGGGTGTCCGATTTTCATCCGCCATACCCGCGACTCATGGTCACTCTAATCTGTGGCGCAGTTATGAGGAGGAAATCATGATCAGAAAGAGACCACCATCCCTCCGCTGGTTCAGCGAGTCGATCGGGTCGAGCCTCGAAATTCGTTACCTCTGTGACCGGGTTGTCTTCAACGGTCACTCTCTCTATCAAAAGATTGTTCTGGTTGACAGTCTCGTGCATGGGCGCATGCTGTTCCTCGACGGCATCTGCCAGTCCTCTGCCAACGATGAATTCATCTACCATGAGATGCTGGTCCACCCGGCGCTTTTCAGCCATCCGGCACCCCGGACGGTTCTGGTGGTAGGAGGTGCTACCGGCGCAAGCCTGCGGGAAATCTTTCGCCATCCGGGGATCGACCGGGTGGTGATGGTGGATATCGATGGTGAACTGATTGAAATCTGTAAACGCTATGCCACTCAGTGGCACGAAGGCAGCTTCGACGACCCCCGGCTCGAGCTGATCATCGAAGACGGTCGTCACTACCTGGAACAGAGCTCTGAACGGTTCGACTGTATCATCCTCGATCTCAGCGACCCATTTGACAGTAGCCCCGCTTCTCTACTTTTCACCAGGGAATTTTACCAGGCTGTCAACCGGCGCCTGGGTCCACAGGGAACGGTTACCGTCCAGGCTCAGGGAATCAGCCCCGAGGACACCGTCATCCATGCCCGGATCACCAACACCCTCAAGAGTGTGTTTCCCGTGGTCTGCGCCTACCCTTATACTCTGCACTGCTTTCACCGGCCGGATGCGCATGTGCTGGCCTCGCGGGACCCCAACTGGGCCCTGGCTGCCCTGGTTCAGCGGGCCGAAGCGACTCCCCTCCCGCTGCGCTATTTCTCCCCGGAAATCGCCCGCGGGATGTTCAATCTGCCCCCTTACCTGTATCAGGCTTATGAGACCTTCACTGAAATACTGACCGACGAGCTGATGCAGGTTGCGGGGGCCGGCGCACCAGGCGGCAGCCGCCCGGTCCAGGCATCCGGGACCGTGGCGTAGGTCCGCTGTCTGCAAGGGTTTCGGGGGCTCCTCGGGGGGGCGGCCACGGTGCGCCAGGCAACCGGCCCAAGCTGGAGCACCTCACCACGGTGGCAGAGCGATTGACATTCTCTCCATTAATTTTATATGAAACCCTTCGTCCAGGAGCTACTTGCTAATAAGGAGGATGGCATGAGCAGAGTGCTGATCGTCGGCGCCGGAGGCGTGGGTGGGGTAGTGACCCACAAATGCGCCCAATTCCCGGAGGTTTTCAGTGAGATTGTCCTGGCGAGCCGCACCCTCGCAAAGTGTGAGGCGATCAGGAAGCAGCTCGCCCGGCCCATCCAGACCGCTCAAGTTGACGCCGACAACGTCGGGGAAATGGTCGCCCTGATCAACAAGGTTCGCCCGGATGTGCTCATCAATGTGGCCCTGCCCTACCAGGACCTGAGCATTATGGATGCCTGCCTGGAGACCGGCGTTCCCTATATCGATACCGCATGCTACGAACCTCCGGACGAGGCCCGCTATTCCTACACCTGGCAGTGGGAGTATCAGGAACGCTTTGCCGAGAAGGGCCTCATGGCGCTGCTGGGCTGCGGGTTTGACCCGGGGGTTACCAACATCTACATCGCCCACGCCCTCAAGCACCATTTCGACGAGATCGATTTCGTGGACATTGTGGACTGTAACGCCGGGCAGCACGGCTTTGCCTTCGCTACCAACTTCAACCCGGAAATCAACCTGCGGGAAGTGACCGCACGCGGCCGTTACTACGAAAACGGGCAGTGGATCGAAACCGAACCCCTGTCGGTCCACAAACCCGTCGACTATCCGGAGATCGGCCCCCGGGAATCCTATCTGATGTATCACGAAGAGCTGGAATCGTTGGTGAAGCACATCCCGGGCATCAAGCGGATCCGGTTCTGGATGACCTTTTCCCGGGAATACCTGACCCACCTGAGAGTCCTCGAAAACGTGGGCATGACGCGGATCGATCCGGTCACCTACCAAGGCGTCGAGATCGTTCCGCTCAAGTTCCTGAAGGCGCTCCTGCCGGAACCCTCCGCCCTGGGAGAGACCTATACCGGCAAAACCTGCATCGGCTGCCTCATCGAAGGCCGCAAAGCAGGCAAAGTTCGGAAATACTTCGTTTACAACATTTGCGATCACGCCGCCTGCTACCGGGAAGTGCGCGCCAATGCGGTATCGTACACGGCTGGTGTGCCGCCCGTCCTCGGGGCCGCCCTGGTGCTGAACGGCACCTGGGCGGGCGCCGGGGTCTTCAATGTAGAACAGCTCGATCCGACCCCCTTCATGGCCAAGATCGGGCACTACGGCCTGCCGTGGAAGGAGGTCTTTCTTGAGTAGGGACGCTCTGAGAACAAGTTGCACGGATTTGGACCATCTTTTCATCCACCAAATCACACGAAGATTCCCGAAGTCACGCAAAGCAAGCGTTTCCTGTTGCTGAGGCGGTAATTCCATGTTTGATTTAGAAAATGTGCCAACTCCCTGCTATGTGCTTGACGAAGCACGGCTGCTGCAAAATCTCACGGTACTGGACGACGTCCAGCACCGCACGGGCTGTAGAATCATCCTGGCACTCAAGAGTTTTGCCATGTTCGGGGTGTTCCCTCTGATCCGGGAATATCTCCGGGGAGTCGCCGCCAGTTCCCTTCACGAAGCCCGCCTGGGGTATGAGGAATTCGGCGGAGAGGTACACGTCTTTGCCCCCGCTTACCGGGAAACCGAATTTAGCGAACTGCTCAGCTACAGCCACCATCTCGTCTTCAATTCTTTCTCCCAGTGGCAGTGGTTCAAACCTCGCCTGGCCACTGCCGGAAAATCGGTCGCCTGCGGGATTCGAGTGAACCCTGAACACTCCGAAGTCGCGGTTCCCCTGTACGATCCCTGTGCCCCGTTTTCGCGGCTCGGCGTAACCCGCCAGAATTTCCTCGAAAAGGACCTTGACGGGATCACCGGCCTGCATTTTCATACCCTTTGCGAACTGAATGCCGATTCCCTGGCACGGACCCTCAAGGCCTTTGAAGACAAATTCGGTGAGTTCATCCCGAGGATGCAATGGGTCAATTTCGGTGGAGGACACCACATCACGCGGCCGGACTATCGCGTCGACCTCCTCTGTGAACTCATCAACGATTTTAAGCAACGCTACCCGGTAGATGTCTATCTCGAACCGGGCGAAGCCGTGGTGCTCAATGCCGGGGTGCTCGTGGCCTCGGTCCTGGACGTCCTTCACAATCAAAAAGACCTCGCGATCCTGGACGCTTCGGCCGCAGCTCATACCCCTGATGTCATCGAAATGCCGTACCGCCCCGAAATCGAAGGAGCGGGCAGCTGGGGGCAACTGGCCCACTCCTATCGCCTGGGCGGCCCCACCTGCCTGGCAGGAGACGTTTTCGGCGACTATTCCTTTGCTCAACCCCTGGCGGTGGGCTCACGGCTGGTTTTTACCGACATGGCCCACTACACCATGGTAAAGAACAATACCTTTAACGGCGTCGGCCTGCCAGCCATCGCCATCCGGGACATGCAGAAGCGGATTCGCATAGTGCGCCAGTTTGGGTACGAAGACTACCGCAACCGACTCTCGTGACGATTGGCATGGTTCCTCCCTTCCCTACCCGGCGGCTCCCGACGACGTCTTGCCCGGCAGGCGGGAAGGTGATGCCGCTGCAATCTTCAACCCGGCCCCCTGATCACCGTACAATAACGGAGGCACTGACAATGCCCATCTATGAATACCGCTGCCGTAAGTGCGGCAAGAAGAACGAAGTCATCACCTTTCGCATCTCGCAGGAGGTCACGGCTACCTGTCAGCGTTGCGGTAGCGAGCTGCTGGATCGAATTCCGTCGAGGGTGCGGGTGCGCCTGTCGGAAGAAACGCGCATGGAGCGTTTGGCCGATCCGTCTCGCCTGGGTGGCCTGGATGAGAACGACCCCAAAAGCATGATCCGCTGGATGAAACAGATGGGTCAGGAGATGGGCGATGAACTCGGCGGAGAAGATATGGATGCCATGATCGAGGAAGCGATGGAGGAAGAAGCCCGAGGAGGTCCTGCCGCGGGCGGGAGCCTTCCTCCCGGGGATGACCTCTAAATTGCAGGCTTTCGACTCCCATCAAAAATCATCCACGAAGGCACCCCAAGAAACACGAAAAAAGCTTGAGAGACCCTTCGTGTGCCCTCGCGACCAGTTGTGGGGGACGAAGGCTTTTCGTCGATAGCTCAGAACCAGCCTCCTTCAGCAGGAATCGCTGCGGTTGGACAGGGTGATTACCAGTTGAAATCACCTTCCTTTCAATCGGGTTGCGGTTTCTTCCAGTGCTTCGGCGGGCAAAAAGGTGCTTCGGAGTGCCTCCAGTTCGTCGAGCATGGCCTGAGTGATCCGGCGGGCCTGGGTCAGACTCTCCTGCGCTGACTGCCGTTCGGTTTCCACTGTTTGCCCCCGCTTGAGCAGATCACTCAGATCGACTTGGGCCATTTGCGCTCTGAGCTCGAATTCCCGAAGCAGCCGACCGGTTTCCTCATCGGCGATTCGGAAGAGATAGTCGGACTTGAAACGCTGCCGGTACTCCTCGAAGGCCTGAAGGAGCTCTGTGGTGGCTTCCTTCTTGAGGAGCCTGGTGGCCTCCTCGATCATGCTTTCCTGCCGCTTGCTGCCGAACAACAAGTCCCGAGTCTTTCCCAGGTGAGTGCGGAAATCGCCCAGCAAGCGGGTGAGGCTTGCCAACCCCAGTTTCATCAGGAGCAGCCCGCGGCCGCTCGTCCCCTGATCCAGAAAGGCACTGAAAGTGGGCGGCACCGCCAGATTTCCCACCTCCCAGGCGTCTTTCGGCGGTTCGAGGGTGGCGTCGCAGTCGCTGTCAAAGAACCCCGTTTCACGATAATAATCGTCGAGAGCCGCGGCAAAGAGGGCCCAGAACGACTCGCCCCCACCCCTCAGCCGTTCGCACAGGAGGGCTTCCTCCTTCTTGGCAAATTCGATGACCTGCAGGTTCACTTTTTCCACCAGAAAGCGTGCCAGGGACTGCCGGAATTCCCGATAGAGACGATGGAACTGCTGAAAGAGCCAACGGTAGTCCAGCTGGCCATGAGCCCCGTTGAACTCAACCGGGTATTGCGTGACCGTCTCGAGGGTTTCCTTGACGATGCGGCTCTGCCCGGGGTCAAAGAAGGCATCCACCGCCTGGTCAATTTCGTGGTGCAAGGAGATCCTCAAGCCCAGGATCGCATTCTTGAGGGTCTCGAAGGCTCCCCACAGCCTGGCCTGTTGGGCGTCAAGTTCTTCCGCCGTGTGCCGGACCGTCTCCCGGCTCTGCTCCAGCAGCTGGCTCTGCGCGGCGACGGTGTGCATGACACTGTTGGCAATCATCCCGAGGCGGCTGAGCCCGCTGCCACAGAGCACCCGGAAGCGCTGGTCGCAGACCTCCCGGCTCAATGATTCACGAAAGGCGCTGAACCCTGCTTCACTGGCTTTCACCAGGGGGGTATCCCCTTTCCATAACCGCAGGTGGCGCCGTTCACGCTCTGAAGCCGATCCCTTGAGTTGCCCGAGCAGGAGGTGGAGGGCCGAAAAGACAAAAAAGCGCGGCTCGGGAACCATCCACGAGAGTTCGCTGCGGACCCGGACCGCCAGTCGTTCCAGATCCTCCAGGGCCGGATGGTCGTCGAGATTGGCATTCAGGACAAAAAACGTTTGAGGAAACATCCTGAGGGTGCGGATGAAGTCCAGGAGTCGAAAGTCGGCTTCCCGTAACCCGGCCCGGCTGCTGATGATGTACAGGATAAAGTGGCTTTTCAGCAAATACTGCTGGAGGAGGGCAAAGTGGAGGGGATTGGGGGAGTCGATCCCCTGGCAGTCGGCGAGTTCTATCGATTCTCCCAGCCAGGCTACGGGGTAGTGCAGTTCCATGTCCCTCAGATAAACCGCCTGCCCTTCAGAGCCCACATATTGCTGGTGTTCGCCCAGGGTATCCTGGTCGAAGACGATCCGACTGGCCTCCTCACCAAGGAACTGGTGGACGCGGTCATAGCCTTCCAGGTATCCACTCAGGATCAGGTGGCTCGGGTCCAGGTGGCCCTCTCGTCGTCGTCCTTCCTCCTGCATCTCGGCCAGCAGCACCTTGAGTCGCTCGCGATCGTCAGCCTCCCTGAGGTCGTAGGTGCGATCCTCTGCCATCGGATCCGGGGTCGAGATCACGAGCTGCACCGCAGCGTTCAGCTCTTCCAGAACCTGGGACCAGGGTTTGAATTCGACCCAGCCTTTGGCATCCTGACCGGTCACCAGGCGGGTGATGAAAGCCGTGATGATCCCCGCCCCCCGCTTGAGCAGGTCGCGGCCGACCAGGGCGTTGACCAGAGTGCTCTTGCCGGACTTGACCGTTCCCACCACGGCAAGCCGCAGGAGAGGATCTTCGAGGGAAGAACGGACTTGGATCAGCTGTTCCTGCCAGCGGATCGCCGCCGCTGGCTCAACCACCTCACAGGCTGCCATTTCCTGGATGGTCTCAGCGAGAATCACCGCCCGCTGTTCGATTTTCCTCTTGAGCTCCCGGTAGTCGTTGAGCTCCCGTCGCCGTCCAGGCTTGGCGGCAGCTGAAGGCTTCTTCTTCCTTGGCGGCACTCTGCAACTCCTCGTCGGTGGTCAGCAAGCTGACCGGCTATCATGAAAGCAAAGCGAACATCGAACACTCAACATTGAACATTGAATAAGAAACTGGATATCACGAAGTTGCCGTCCTGTTAAGCCATTCCAGGATTCCCTGCCGGTCGTCCGCCTGCATCCAGCGGAATTCCGGATCTCCTCGGAACCAGGTCAGCTGACGCTTGGCGTAGTGGCGTGTCGCCCGTTCCATGTCAGTGACGGCCGAAGCCAGGGGACAGGCCCCCAGAAGATGCGCCGCCAGCTGCTTGTAGCCCACCGCCTGCATGGACTTCAGCTCAGGACCATAGCCCATGGCCAGCAGGCGGCGTACTTCCGCCAGCAACCCCTGCTCCAACATCTGCCGGACTCGCCGGTTGATTCGCTCATACAAGACATTTCGGTCGCGGTATAGGAAAATCTTGACGGTTCGGTAGATTGTTTGCTGGAAACGGTGTTGCGACTGCCAGCAGGAAAGAGGGATGCCCGTCAGGTACTGAACCTCGAGCGCTCGCAGAACACGCTGCCGATCATGGGGATGGAGCCGCCGGCCCGCCTCGGGATCAACCCGTCCTAATTTCTGGTAAAGCCTTTCGAGGCCATGTTCTTCCAATTCCCGCCGCAGCTGTTCCCGAATCGCCGGATCACGGGGAGCGGCCGGGCAGATCCCCCGCGTCAGAACTTTCATGTAGAGCCCCGTACCCCCGACGACGAGCGGCACCTTACCCCGGTTCCGGAGGGATTCGATCACGGGCCGGGCGAGCTCCGCATAGCGCGCAGCATCGAAAGGTTCATCCGGGTCGGCTACGTCCAAGAGATGATGAGCAACCAGCGCCCGTTCTTCCGGGGTGGGTTTGGCGGTGCCGATCTCCATATAACGATAGACCTGCATGGAATCACAATTGATGATCTCGGCACCAAGGCGGTGGGCAATTTCGAGGGCCAGTTGGGTCTTTCCCACCGCAGTGGGCCCGGCCAGCAGGACGACAGGCGGGAGCGAGGACGAAGGAAGCATTCAACAACTTTCAAAGACACGGCTTGAGCGTCGCGCGCGGCGCGTTGCGGGTTATGCCTCACAGGCTGCGGCTTGCCGAGGTTCCGCTGCCGGTATCCAGCTTCACGAGATCAGCTTCAGGTCCGGTGGAACATGCGGGCAATCTCCGTATGGGTGAGCTTTAACCAGAGTGGCCGCCCGTGAGGACAGGAAGCAACGATTTGGGTCCGGTCGAGGGTTTCCAGGAGATGGCGCACCTCTTCGGCGAGGAGCCGCTGATTGGCCTTGATCGCCCGGTGGCAGGCGGCCGTTTTGGCCAGCTCGGCGAGGAGGTTCACCTGAGGGTTCCGATCGTCCTCGGAGGCGCTCTCCAGCAGCTCCCGAAGCAACCCCTCCGGCGAACAGTCGCCCAGGACCGCAGGAACCGAGTGGACCACGAAGGCGTCTCCCCCGAAGGGTTCGATCGCAAACCCAAGTTGCGCGAGACGCTCGAGCCAGGCTCTCAGCTTGGCGGCCTCCCGGGGCAGAAGTTCCACCACCACCGACTGAATCAGCCTCTGGGAAGGCTCACGGGATGAGGTCCCAGCAAGCCGGTCGAACAGGATCCGTTCATGAGCCGCATGCTGATCGATGATGATGAGCCCATCCTCGGCTTCGAACAGGAGATAGCTTCCCGCCAGCTGTCCCAGGAACGGTAGCTGAGAGAAACAAGGCTGGGCGGCGAAGGTCAGATGCATTCCTGGCTGATCGGCAAATCCTTCCTGTTCGCCGGTCTCAACGATTCGCCAGGGTTCTGCCGGCGCCGGGCCCCTGGAGGCAGCGCCAACAACGGTCGGAATTTCTGGGGGGGTGCCGGGAGATGGCTCCAATCCGCCGCTCATGGGTACCTGGCTTTCCCAGGTGCAGGCAGTATGGAAAAAGGACCGGGCTGCCTGCAAAGGCACCAGGCCGGCGGAGGGAACCCGAGCCTCCGGTGCGAGGGAGCCTTCGAGAGCCTGCCGCAGAGCCTGGCGAACTGTCTCCATGATTTCGCCGGGATTCCGGAATCGAATTTCGCGCTTGGTCGGGTGAACGTTCACATCGACCTGGGGGGCCGGGACTTCCACAAAGAGGACGACAGCGGGGTATTTGCCTTTGGCGATAACCGTTTCATAGGCACTGAGGACCGCCCGGTTGAGCAGCCGATCCCATACCGCTCTGCCGTTGACGTAGATAAAGAGATGGCCGGCGCCCGGGCGCTGCACCTCAGGAGCACTCATCAGACCATGAACCTTGAGCGACGGGGTTTCTAGGAGAAAGGGCCGAAGCTGAGACAGGAGCCTGGTCCCCAGCACCTGGCCGGCACGTTCCCCCATGTCCTGAACCTGCGGGAAGTCGTAGAGTTGCCGATCCTGGTGCATCACCCGGAAATGGACCTCCGGGTTCGCCATGGCCAACCGCAACACCTGATCGCTTATGTGGGAGAGCTCATTGTCAACGGAGCGCAGGAATTTGCGCCGGGCCGGTAGGTTATAGAAAAGATCGCGTACGGTGATGGCAGTTCCTGCCGGACAGCCGGTTTCCCGGACGTCCTTGAGCGTTCCGCCATCCATGCGAATGGCTATCCCCGAGAGGGATGCGGCTTCCCGTGTCACCATTTCGAAACGGCTGACCGCCGCAATGCTCGGCAACGCCTCCCCGCGGAAACCAAGGGAACGAATGGCCTGGAGATCCTCGATGGCCTTGATCTTGCTGGTGGCATGCCGTTCCAGCGCCAGGAGGGCATCGTCGGAAGACATTCCGGACCCGTCATCCACCACCCGGATCTCCTTGCGCCCGCCTTGGAGGATAGCCAGGGAGATCTTCCGGCCACCCGCATCGAGGCTGTTTTCGAGGAGTTCCTTAACGACCGCTGCGGGCCTTTCGACCACCTCACCGGCAGCAATCTGATTGCAAAGGATATCAGGCAAGATACTGATCCGGGACAATTATCGTCTCCTTTGAGCATAGCTTATGATCTGCCTCTATTATAGATTTCCCGGCAGCCCGCCTCAAGGCCTTCTTGTGCCCTAGCGTTATCAGGCAGGACAGGACCACCAGCCCCAGCAGGGTTTCCCGGAAAACTTCCTAACTCTTTAAATCTGTTGACAGATATCGGTCATTCCAGTATGCAGTAAAATCAGGATGAACTCTGATGCTACCCCGCACTGCTTTTGAAGTGCTGTTCAGAAATGGACGGTCGCGACGGATGACCCGGTGGGGGATGCCGGCGGGAGCAGGACGGAAGGCCTGCACCCTTTCAGCTGCCGAGCAGACCCGACGGTCTTTGGGTTGGAAGAAAAGAGGCGAGGCCCCGCATGAACGCAGCCCCCTATCAAGCCCTGGTGAATCTTCTCAGCAACGTGCTGGAGGCCTACACCACCGCTTTTTACCTTTTCGACCCCCGCTCCGGCCAGCTCAACCTGATAGCCTCGCAGTCGCTCAGTCGCTTTGTCCGCGAGACCTCCTCCCTGCCGATCGAACAGAGCGGCATCCTCTCCCAGGTTCAGAAAGTGGGCCAGACCGTCCACCTCGACAAGCTGCAGGATACTTCCCTGACCCTGCCAACCACCGTCCCCTTCTACCGCGAAGGAGAATCCCACCTCAAGGCCATCTACGCCATGCCGGTGGGGGACGGCGACGGGGTGCTCTACGTGGACACCAAATACGGCTGGGGCTTTTCCGACAAACAGCAGAAGTGGATTCGGGAAATCGCCACGGTCCTGCAACAGCTCGTCGAACGCCACAACTGGGTGGCACAGCAACAATGCTCTGCCGGAATATTGCAGTTCTGGTACCGGGTGGATGAAATTGCCCGCAAGGAACTTGCCTTTCTGGACTCCTGCCGACGCTTTGTGAGCGAGTGCTGCCAACTGCTCGAGATGGACTACGGTTTCATTGCCCTCAGAGAAGTCGGGCAACCTCAGTACCATGTCCTGGCGGGCACTTCGAACGCTCCGCAGAGCCTCTTCGAGCAGCATTTCCTCATCAAACAGGGGCTCGCCGGGTGGATCTTCGAGCAGGCGAAAATGCTGCAGATGCCAAAGCTCAATCCCCACACTCCCGAACATTTTCTCTTCACACCGGCCGAAGGCCTGCCTCATCACGGCACCCTCTGGGGCCTGCCCGTGGCCATGGCCCTGGGACATACCCTGGCTCTCCTGTTCCTGGCGCGGACTTCCAGGGAAATGAACCCCGATTGCCAGCGTGCCGTAACCTGTGCCGCTCATGCGTTTGCCCTTTACCTTGACTGCCTCAACCTGAAGGAGGAATGCGACCAGTTACGGAGCTATGACCTGGCGACAGGCCTTCTCAATGCCGCCACGTTCGACTCCCAACTTGAGCACCTGCTGGCATCTTCCATGCAAACCAGCAGCCATTTCACTCTTGCCCTGATGCAGTTCGAGCCTTGGCACATGTTGCACACGACCGCATCTCCCAGACACATCGAAAAGTGTCAGCAGGAACTGGTCTGGAGCCTGCGGGCGCTGGTGCCGTCGGACAACCTGGTAGCACTTATAGCGGAGAACCGGTTCGGCTTTCTCTTTCCGCGAATGACATTTCGCGATGCCCAAGCCATCCTCACCCATGTCACGGACCGGGGGAAGCAGGTCCTGGCCGGGATCTACAAAGGGATGCGGGTGCGCTCGTATGTTGGAGTCGTCGGCTACCCTCAGGATGGAACCAGAATCGAAGAACTCTGGCCACTGGTCTATCGGCGCCTCTACCGGGGCATCCATGCCCCCGCCAACAATGCTGAATTATAAGGGGAATTGCAGGTTGCGAGGCACGCGCTACGGGTTGGAATCAGATCGGCCGAGTTTCCGGTCTCCGGCTGCCAGTTTCCAATTGACCGAACCCCGCATCCTTTATAGACTCTAGGCCCGCCTGGTAAAGGTGGAATGCAGATGACCCGGCCGCAAAGAAGAGCTCGACATGCTTGAACGCCTCCTGAGTTTCTTTTGCAGAGATCTGGCCATGGACCTCGGTACGGCCAACACCCTCATCTACCTCCGAGGGAAGGGTGTTGTCCTGAACGAACCTTCGGTGGTGGCAATCAACCAGGATAGCCACCAGGTGATCGCCGTCGGCCAGGAAGCGAGCAACATTGTCGGGCGCCATGGGCAGCGGATTGTAACCATTCGTCCGCTCAAAGACGGGGTCATCGCCGATTTTGAAGTCACCAGCGTGATGATCAAGTATTTCCTGGCAAAGGTTGTGAAAACCCGCCAGCTGATCCGCCCCCGGCTCGTGGTGGCGGTGCCGACGGGGATCACTTCCGTGGAAAAGCGGGCGGTCATTGAAGCGGCCCAGCAGGCAGGGGCGAGGCAGATTCACCTGATCGAAGAACCCATGGCAGCCGCCATTGGCGCCGGTCTGCCGGTGGATCAGCCCTTTGGCAATATGATCGTCGACATTGGTGGCGGCACCACGGAAGTCGCGGTTATCTCCATGTTTGCCGTCGCCTACAGCGAATCGGTACGGGTGGCCGGGGACGAGGCCAATGAGGCCATATTGCGTTATGTGCAGCGGGAACGCCAGATGATCATCAGTGAGGTCATGGCGGAACGGGTCAAGATGAGGATCGGTTCGGCCGTGCCACTGACCACTCCTGAGACCATGGAAATCACCGGCAAGGAGATCTTGAGCGGTATTCCCAAGTCCTTCACGGTAACCGATGAAGAGATCCGGCGGGCAATCAAGGATCCCGTGATCGTGATCGTGGAGGCGGCGAAGCGAGCGCTTGAAAAGACGCCCCCCGATCTGGCCGGCGATATTCACGAGAAGGGATTCTGGCTGGCGGGCGGAGGCGCCTTGATCCGGGGCCTCGACCAACTGCTGCACGAAGTCACCAACCTCAAGGTCAACGTAGCCGACGACCCCCTCACCGCTGCCGCCCGCGGTGCTGGCATGGTCATCGAACATGCTGATTTCTTTCGTCCGGTTTTTATCGCCTGACGGTCTTGGTGCTTGACTGTTGGCTGTTCGCCGGTGATGCTTGGGTTATGATTACCGGTCACTGACCGTTGTCAGATGATTGCTTTTTTTAAGGCAAGGAGTGCGCCATGTATGTCGGCTGGAACATGAAGACGAATCTTGTCACCGTTTCCCCTGAGACATCCATCTTCAAGGCGCGGGAACTGATGGATACCCGCAAGGTCTCACAATTGCCGGTCACCGACGGTCGGGCTCACCTGCTGGGCATCGTGACGGACCGGGACTTGCGGCAGGCCTGGGCTTCTCCCGCGACCACGCTGAGCATCCATGAACTCACCTATGTCCTCCAGAAGCTGACGGTGGGCAATATCATGACCAAGAAGGTCATTACAGCCACCCCGGCCATGACCATCGAGAGTGCGGCGCGGCTCATCCATGACCACAAGTTCAGTGCCCTGCCGGTGCTCAAGGATGACCGCCTGGTAGGCATCATCACTATAACCGACCTCCTGGAAGTGCTCCTCACAGCCTTGGGAATGAGTGAAGACAGCAGTCGCCTCTCGCTTCTCGTCCGCGACCGGATCGGAGTGCTGGCAGAGGCTGCCGGTTGTATGCAGCGCTCGGAGATCAATATCCGCAGCGTGATAATTGTCCCTCTCCCGAGCTACGAAGGGATTTGGCAGCTGATCCTGCGGGTGGCAATGACAGATGCCGCCAAGGCCGCCGAAGCGCTCCAGGAAGCGGGATTCAAGGTCGTCACCCACTACGTGGAGGATCTCACTCCCTACCTGCCTGATCCCGCCTAGTCAGCAGTGAAAGATGAGCCACTCGGCGGCCGCGTAACCCTCTTGGACGAAACCAGCGGTTTTGCCGACTCCCGTCCATGACGCCGGAATCAGACCATGGCTGACGTGATCGACCTCCCCCAACGGTTCCCTCCCCACCAGGACAACCTCATTGTCCTCGAACCCCTGGAATGGCGCCGCGCCGACTGGTTGACCGGCTACATCCTGCTCTGCACAAGGCCGGAATCCGAGCGGTTTGAAGCGCATCGGATCGAGGCCTGCCGGGTCAAGGGCCACCAGCATATCGGCTCCGTTCCCAATCACTTCCGGCTCGACGAAGGCTATCATTTCACCGCTATGGGCCTCTTTCGCCACCGTCATGACGAAGTCGCCCTGCGGCGGGTCTATTACCTTGCCGGGCTCATGGAAGCGGTCACCAATGCACCTTCGTCGATCCTCCGGACCGACCTCCTGCGCCGAGTCTACCAGGCCATTTTAGAGGAACGGGAGCGCCTGGGGGTCCTCTGGCGCGGGCAGGTGCGCCATTTCCTGCTGCCGCTGCACCCCGAGTACTACAATCCGACGCTGTTCTTCCATCGGATCGGCAGCGCCGAATCCCTGAAGGACCTCTTCCAGGTCATTCAGGCCGAAACCAACGCGCAGCTGGACATCCTCGCCCGCTTCTATGTGTTCTATCTGCCGGAACGAATGCTCGCCCAGGCATTCCCATCGCCTTAACGGCCTCCGCGCCCGCCTCAGTTCGCGGCCATCCGGTGAAGCACCTCAACCTTGTTCTGATGACATTAGCCCGGCCATGACCTGGTAGACCTGCACGGGACGGCGAATGTTCTTGAAATGATGTCGGCCTGCCGGTTCGAGGCGGAATGCCTGTCGGACTCGCCGGTAGGTTTCGGGGCCAACCAGGATCGCCCCATCGGTGGCGAGGGCACTGATTCTGGCAGCAAGATTGGTCACACGTCCTGAAGCGGTAAAGGTCCACCGTACTCCGGTGAGACCCTCGAACCGGGTTGACCCCACCGAGGCCAGCCCTGAGTTGATGCCCATGTTGATCGCAACCGGCGCCAACAAGCTGCGGTGCTGCGCGTTGATCAACCCGGTGCGGTCATGCATGCCGATAGCCGCGCGAACCGCATTGGCGGCATGGGTCTTCGGGTCTTGATGGCGAAAAATGATCATGAGACCATCTCCCGCCGTCTCGTTGATGTCCCCGTCGTTTTCAAGGATCACATCGAGGAAGCCGGAAAAGTAGGTTTCTATCAGGTAATTTACCTTGTCCTGAGCAAGCTGCTCGCTCATCCGGGTATAGCCGGCGGCATCCAGAAAGAGCACGCTGACGTCTTCGTCGCGCTTTGCCAGAGCGGGATTTGTGGGGTTGTTTTCGATCAGCGCGGTGACTTGGCGAGGGACGAATTTGGTGAGCTGGTCTTTGATGGTTTCGAGCAGGCGGACTTTCGACAGGGTCGCTTCGAGTTCTCGATTCCTTGCGGCCAGCTCCTCGATGATCTGCTCGAGGTGGAATTCCCGGGCTTCAACCTGAACCAGCATCATCCCGAACGATTCAGCCAGTTCCCCGATGGCGGGTGGATACTTCCCCGGCCTGGTCAGCTCGAGCAGATCGTCAACTTGCCGGTAATCTCCTCCTGCCACCTTCCGTGCAAGGTCCACCAGCAGCGGGATGACCCCCGCCAGTTGGTTGCATGCCATGGTGAAGCCTCAATGATAAGGAGGTGGAACCTTCTCGAAGGTCATCATCCTGGTGCCAGGAAGGCTGATGCGGATAGCACCCTTGTCCAGGGTGCCGACGATGACGCCTCCGCCTTTGGTATTCACTCTGAGCTCATCATCCTTTACATACCAGGCAAAGGAAACTTCTTCGTCGTTCACCCTCCAGATGCCAACTCCATTGGGTTTGAGTTCCATCATGATGTGGGCGGGTTTCTGCGAATCACCCGAGTCCGCCTGATAGGTACCCATAACCTGGTCTTTCGACCCACATGAGACGATGATGAACAACAGCAGGCAAAGGGTACAGAGCTCTAACCGCATGATTGGTCCTGATCTTGTAAACATTTAACAACGGTCCTCAAACCGAGGGAGAGGCAACTCTGATTCTACCGGACTCGGCAAGCCCTCCCTTGCGGAAGGTCAGGAAGCGGTCACAATAGTAGACCTGGATAGCACCGATGAGCATGACCGCATTTTCGATGATTTTCCTCCAACCGATGGGTTCCCCCACCGTATCGTAACAGCCGCAGCTGATGGGGGCACCCCAGTACATGTTGATCAGGACCATGACATCGAACAGAATGAGCATGAACCCAATCAGGATGATGCTGGCCCGTGTCAGGAACCCGAGGATCAGAAAGAGCCCGCAGACCAATTCAAGCCAGGGCAGGACCACAGCTCCCAGGTTGAGCACGGAGTAGGGGACAAGACGGTAGTTGGCGACAGCTTCAGCAAACTGGGCCGGGTATGGAATCTTGCTCATACTTGCATAGATGAAAAAGCCGCCAATCCCGAACCTGATCAACAACGCCAGATAAGGATTCGCCAGGAGTCGTCGGAGATACACCCGGATCATTTCTTTGCCTTCCCCTCCACTGGATACCCCTGCTGTTCCCAGGCAGGCAGACTTCCTTCCAGGATTCGCACGTTCCGATGACCACGGAGCAGCAGCTTTTCCGCCAGTTCCAGGTCATAATGCCGGCTGATGGTGTTGCCGTAGACAACGATGTCCCGGTCTTTGTCTTCGTCTGCAAGAGTCATCATGTACACGATGTCAAACAGTGGGAGGGGCATATTGCGTGCCCCTCTGATGTGGCGCAGTTGAAAGAAATTCTCGGGCATGGCATCCAGCATGAGGGCCTTGCCGGCCTGAAGTTCTGTCATGGCGGCAGCCGCGCTTATGGTGGGAATGCTGGTCCGATCTGCGGCAGCCGGGAAGAGTGGGATAGCGTGGGGATTGGAGAAGTTAAAGATGATTGCCAGAACAACACTGATCCCGATGACCACCAGGAAGTCGAGCCACGAAACCCGCGACGCCCGGTAAGCCTCACGAGCCTCTAATTCGAGGAGCTTTTCATCCCTGATGAGCCAGCGCCGCAATTCCTTGAAAAACACTTTGGAGGTTTCCGGGAATTCCCGCAGGATGCGATCGAACTCATCTTTTGACAAGACCAGCAGGTGTGTCACCTCGAGCGCCTCGGCGTTGGCTGACCGCGGCTCACCAGTGAGCAGCGCCATTTCGCCGAAAGACTCGGAGGGGCCGGGATAGGACAGGGTGGTCTCTACACCGTCTTTGCTTTTACGAAAGATTCTTACCCGCCCTGACCGGATGATGTAGAGACCGTCACCGGGATCACCTTCCCTTAGGATGGTGCTATGTGGCGGGACAACCAGAGGCCTGACGGTTCGGGCGATCGCTTCGAGCGCGTCCCTGGGCAGGTCTCGAAAAATTGGGTTGCCCGCGAGGAACTCCGCCGCGTTCTGAATCTCTTTCATGGTCAGCGCTGCGTTTTGTGGATTTCTCTGAGCTCCTTCAACAATCCATCAAAATCCTTGATCTCTCCCAGATGAGACAGGAGAATCTTGCCGTCTCCGGAGAGCAGAACCATGGCGGGTGTCCCCGGCACTTCAACGACCTCGGCCACCGTCAGCCGGTCGTCCGGAAAAACGGGAAACGGTGTGTTGGTGCTCTTCTTGAAAGCCTCGACTTGGGTCTTGTTGTTGCCGATGGCGACTGCGATCATTTTCACATCCCGAGACAGCGCGGCGTCAGTCCGGATCACCTTGTGGAGCCTGTTGAGAACGGGGGCGTTGGCGAGGCAATGAGTGCAGAATACATCCATGAACTCAACGAAAACCATTTTCGAAGACACATCGGAAAGCCTGAAGGGTCCCATGCCTTTCAGCCCGAGATACTTCTGCACTTCCGGAGATTCGGGAGGAGGCAGGGTGAACGCGGGGAGCGAGCTTCCCGGCGCCAGCCCCTCTGCCAGCACCATCGAACCAGGGCCACCCAGCAGGATGAAGAACAAACCGATCAGGAAAAGCGACTGCAACAATCGTTTCTGCTTCATGCAACTATTCTCCTTGGGACCATCTTGTTTCACCCACCGGACCTGTTGCGCGGAAGCGCGACGGGGCCGGTTACAGAATGCGATTCCACAGCAGCGCATGCCCTCCCCCAGCTCGTTCCTTCACGGTCCGATATCGGGGGAAGGCTGTCTGAATGTATACAGTATCGGCAGATATGTTCAAAAGGAAAAGTCAGAAATGCAGGTGAGTTTTTCCCCACCCCGCAGGCCTGCAGTTCTCAGTAGATGCGACTGGCGGCAGTGGCTTCCACCACCCCGACGGTGGTCAGATTCACCACCTCTTCCACCGAAAAACCGTACGGCCGAGGATGCACCGGGAGGCGGGTGCCTGTCAGCAGCGGGCCGATCAGAACCGCTTCCTCGACCATACATTGGAGTAGATCTAGAGCAATATTACCGGATTGCAGATCGGGAAAAATGAGCACGTTGGCGTCGTTTTTGAGTTCCGAGAAGGGGAAATACTTCTGGCGGCGAATGCTGTTCAGGGCGGTGCTAAGCTGCACTTCACCGTCTATCACCAAATCCGGTGCCAGTTCCTTGGCAATGGCCGTAGCTTGACGAACCTTGCGCGTGAAGGGGTGGTCGACCCCACCATAGCTGGAAAAGGAAAGCATCGCCACGCGCGGTTCAATGCCCAGGGAACGGGCTCGGTTGGCGGCGAACAAGGCGGTTTCCGCCAGATCTTCGGCATCCGGATTGATATTCACCCCGCAGTCAGCCAGAAAATAGACGTTCTTGTGCAGAAGGACCATATGATGGCTGGAGATTTTTCGCACTCCCGGGGCTGTCCCGATCACTTCTAGAATGGTTCGCAAAGAATCCGCATAGTGGATGGCAACGCCGCCGATCATCATGTCAGCGGCCCCGGTGTGAAGCATGAGGGCCGCGAAATAATCGCGCTGACGCATGCGTTCCCGCGCCGCATCCAGGATGATGCCCCGTCGTCGCCGCATCCGGTAGTATTCTTCCACATATGTTTCGAACAGCGGACTGCGGTCGGGATCGATGATCTGAACCCCACCGAGATCGAGATCGAGCCGATGGATGAGCTCACGAATGCTCTCTTCCGCCCCCAGCAGGATCGGACTGGCGACCCCCTCGTTCACCAGGATCGAGCAGGCTCGTACAATCTGCTCGCTGTCCCCGCTGGAGAAGACCACCTTGAGATTCTTCTGCCGGGCCTTCATGACCAAGCCGCGCAGCGTCTCGCGCTCCGTCCCCAGGCGCACGATCAGGCTCTCACGATACGGCTCGGTTTCCACCGAGATGCGGGCCACTCCTTCCTCGATGGCCTGTTGCGCCACCGCGATCGACTCGCGCAGCAGGATGCGGGGATCTATGGGCTTGGGCAGCAGGTATTCAGGGCCAAAACTGAAGTGCTCATAGCCGTAGGCCCGTTCCACCTCTTCGACAATCTCCTCCCGCGCCAGTTCGGCCAGGGCCCGGGCTGCCGCGATGAGCATCCCTTCGGTGATCTGGGTAGCCTGAACATCCAAGGCTCCCCGAAAGATGTACGGAAAGCTCAGGGTGTCCAGGATCGCGTTGGGATACTGCCCCAGACCGGTTGCCACGATGACGTCCCGGCGGCTGGCACGGGCAGCTTCGTAGCTGATCTCGGGTTCGGGGATGGCCAGGGGGAAGAGTATGGGATAGGGGTTCATGGAGCGCACCATTTCCTGGGTCACTAACCCGCCGGCAGAGGCCCCCAAGAAAATATCCGCGCCCTTGATACCTTCGGCCAGAGAGCGGGCGGGATGATTCTGGGCAAAGACCCGCTGGTGCTCACGCAGGTCATTCCGATCCGGATGCAGCAGGCCGGTGCGGTCATAGCAGAGCAGGTTTTCCGGCTGCACTCCCAGCTGCCGGAAGAGTCTGGCACAGCCCGTGCCCATGTTGCCGATGCCGTTGATCACCACCCGGGCTTCCTCGATGTTCTTATCCACGAGATCGAGGGCGTTGATCAGGGCAGCAGCCGCCACCACCGCGGAGCTGTAGATATTCTGGTGGAAGACGGGAATGTTCATGGCCTCGCTGAGCCGGTCGTAGATGTAGAGGCCCTCGGGAAAATGAATGTCCTTGAGGATGATCCCGCCAAAGGTGGGTTCCAGGGCCAGGACCGTCTCGATGAAGCGTTCGGGATCCGTGATGTTCAACTCGAGATCGAACACATCGATATCCGCCAGCCGCTTGAACAGGACGACCATCCCCTCCTGAATCGGTTTGGCGGCCTCCGGACCGACGTTGCCCAGATCCGGTACGGCCGTGCCATTGGTAATGACTCCCACCAGGTTGGCACGCGTGGTGTACCGAAAGATCTTCGATGGGTCTTCGGCAATGGCCGCCGAGGCGAAGACCGCCCCGGGCAGATAGGCAAAGCGCAACTCACGCGGGGTCAGACATGGTTTGGTGGCCCTCAGTTCAATTTTACCGGGGCGGTCACCTTCGTGGTAATTGAGGGCGTCCTTGGCTCGAATCATAAACTGGTCTCCCAAAGTTACTTGTTGCAGGTTGAAAAGGGATACTGCTGGGTAGTTTCCCGCAGCAGCGCCGGAAAGGTTCCGACCGGCCTGGCCTGGAGAATCCAGAGTTTGGCGCCTTCGATCCCGAATTCGATATCGAGGGGATGCCCGTAGGCAGTTTCAAGACGATCGGCGATGGCCACCAGTTCCGCCAGCTCAACGTATTCCATGGCAGGGCGAAGGCGCTGGTGGTAGAGGGTGGGCGAACGGTACGTGCCGAACCCGGCACGGCTGTCGAACATCACCTGTTCCCGCTTGTCGGCTGTGATGTAACGAAACCGCAGCGGCGCACTCTGCAGGTTGTCGGTTTTGGCCACCACGATCTGGTCGGCGGCTACAATCCCCGACACAATGCCCTCTCCAAGCCCCAGCCCGACACTGATCACCATCTCCCGCAATTTGTCTTCGGCGATGTTCACCGTTTGGAGGACCCCCGAGACGCGCGACCAGGCATTGCGCTGGATAATGATGCCGCCGACGACCCGGTCCAGTCTGGTACCCAGGACCAGACGGTTGTGAATCGCCCGCTCCGTCCAAAGACCGCTCCAGGCCCGTTTGAGATATTCCAGGAGCTGTTCGTGACCGCGTATGTACAGAAAAGTCTCGAACTCCCCGGCACGCGTGAAATTCTCGGTATCCTCCTCACGCCCGGAGGAGCGGATGGCCACAAAGGGTCCTCCCTCACCCGTGTCCG
>JAPXSS010000007.1:0-49474 GCA_033812955.1 Syntrophobacteraceae bacterium
GATGTGCTCGGGCTATCGATTGACGCCCGACCGGGTGCTCAACGCCTTTCGGCATCAAAGATCGTTGGGTGGTCTGCGTGTACGACCGCTCACAGGCAGACCGGGTGCTCAACGCCTTTCGGCATCAAAGATCGTAGCAGCGCCCCGTTGGTCCGGATCAGGCGGCCTTCCGGGTGCTCAACGCCTTTCGGCATCAAAGATCGTGGCAGCCCGCCCGCCCCCTTTGTCAGAAAGGGTTTGTAGGGCAGCCAGTCAGGTAATTGCCTGTGTCGGTGGAATTCGAGAGAGTATCCTTCTTTTCCAGTAATCAAGACCATCCACAACTCCTTAGCATTTCATCACTTATTCTGTTTTCAAGGATCTGTTTGTTTATTAATCTCCCTCGAACCAGCCTCCCACCATGACTTACGCCGGGAAGTGGCCGCCGGAAGGGGCTGATCTCATTGGTGCTTGATTCAGATGACATCGAACCTTGGCGGAGGCTCCTTCCACATTTCGGCGCCGCGGCTGTCGATTATCCTGGAGGCGCAGCCGGGGCAGAGCCGAACGATCATGAGATCATCCAGTTCCCGGTCCATCACCTTGCCTAACTCCCAGCGGAGAGCTTCAAGCCGGACTTTACTGAGCTGCACTCGGAAAATGGAGTACTGCAAATGCTCACCACATCCTTTCAAGATCTTAAAGACCCGGTACCATCTTTTAGGACATCGGACGTCATAACAAACCAGATGCCAGTGTCTATCTTCTCCCATGGGTGCTCACTTGCTCCGCGGCCTAAAGGTGCACAGCCGCCACATTATCGCAGCCTCATTCTAGCAAAAAGACCGGGCTGGCCGTTCCATTCCTTTTCCAGCAGCCGCGCTTCGAGCTCGATAGTCCTGGCATAGCTTAAAGAGTAATCCAGGACCGGGTGTTTCCACTTTTCCTGCTTGCGGGCCTCGTAGAGCTGGATGGCTTTTCGCCGCCCATCGGGATTGAGCCACACCTGACCGGCTGCGAATTCAAAATCCTCCTTTCGCCACTGTTTGCGATTCACCGAACCGATAAGAGGAACATCCCAGCAGATCACGCGGAAAAGCTCCATCAGATCGAGCGCCAGCGGATAGGCAGCCGAGCGCGGCGTGTGGAAGAAACCTGCAGCGGGTTCCAGCCCGACGGCCAGGAGAGCAGCGACACAATCCTTGTAAAGCAGGGCGTAACCGAAAGACAGAAGGGCGTTGAAGGGATCTCTGGGCGGCCGCCGATTCCTTCCGTTGAAGCTCAGAAGGTCACCCTCCTGGACATTCAAGAGATAGGGCAGGGCACCGAAGTAGGACCGGCCTGCCATCCCTTCCCTCCCCCGGATTTCAGCGATTACCGGTTCCAACAAGACCTCGGAGTCCCGATTAATGGCACCGACCTCCGGGGCGGGCAGCTCAAGGCTCTCTGCCTGCGACAGATGCTCGTCATCCCCGTAAGCCCGGACAGCCGAGCCCATGGAACAGGTGGTATCACTCTCACCGGAAACGTCCCGTTCCCCGCAAACGGCGCCAGGGATATCTCGATCATCATTCTTGCCGGGAAAGGTTTTCTGCCGCTGATTCAATCTCCGGCCAATATCAGCCAGTGCGGCCAGTTCCTGGTGCATGCGGGTGACACTGTTTTCGACCTCGACAGGCCTGGTTCCATCGCTATTGCTCCGGGTTGCCCTGAGGACATAGCGCAATTGGTTTTCCACCTTGGCCGCCGCTAGCCGCAGGGCCAACCGCGCTTTGAGAAACGGGTTCTGTAATGCCCGATACTGCCGATTCTTGCGCTGCACCGCTCCCGCTCCCGCACACAGTCCGCCGACATAGTGGCCGCCAAAGGACAACCAGTGAACGCCGATCCCCCTTGCAGCGCAAAAATGAATCGCCTGCGTCGACATCTGCACATTGCCGTGGATTACGAATGCCTCGATACTCATCCCTGGCAGCGGTTTTTTCTGCCCATCCGGCAGATAGACGATAAGGCGTTCGCCATCTTTTCGTATGGAACTTCCCTGTTCCACAACATGAACGATCCGTTCGAGATCGGCGGGAAAGAGCCGTTTGGGGCCGTCCTTTCCGGTGGCGGCACCTCCTGCTCCTGCGGCGAAGCGTTCTTCTTCGGGCAAACAGACGGGAGCGAGCGAGCAGGAGCGGCAGAGCCTCTCCGCAGTGGTCACGGGGGGCCTTTCGAGGTAAGATCGAAGCTGCCTGGCCCGCTTCACCCAGGCAACGACTTCCCGTTCGGCCTCGTCGGGTTCGATGGGAATGGTAACCGTTCGATTGTCCGCGTGGTACCGAATGCACGCCTCCCGCATGGGTTCACCCGTTTGCTCTGCCAGCAGCAGCGAGTAGGCCAGCGCCTGGAGGCGGTCGCTGGGCCAGGCCTCTTTCCCGTTCCTGGATTTCCCCTTCTTGTGTTCGTAGACCACCAGTTCGCCCGATTTTCTTCGAGTGCAATCGAGCTTTCCCCGAATCCCCAACCGTTCGCTCGCCAGCTCCATGGTATATCGTTCGGCACCCGGCTCCAGCTCCTCATGCATGCGGCGCCCCGCGTACACATTGGCGTCCGCAACCCGGATCTCCTCGACCTCCTCCAGGTAAAACAACCGCTCGCAGTAAGCCAAAGCGTGCAGGGCCATCACCCGGATAAGAGGCTCGTCCGTGGTCTTTTCCGCTTGGTGGTAGGAGCGAAAGGAGTCTTGGACTTCCGCGTCATGATTTCGATTGTTCATTATTGCGGCCTTATGGGTAGTTTATCTCGACCCAAGCTTTCGGTGGCGGTTCAGTCATTTTCGTTTCCGTGGGAGCGAACAGTGCCGATCGACTACGAGACATGTCGGCTCTGTCAATGGTGATGGACAATCGTGTGACCCTGTCTCTGACACCTTCTTCACTTTCATCGACCATTTCATACCAGTATGCCGGCAATGGGTCGCTAACGGGCTCGAAGCGGTCTATAAGGAAATTGTTGTCTCCAAGGAACGGCAACCCGTAACGTTGCCGCCCCTTTCCGGCCAGACCTTCCAGCAGCAACGCTTCCAACTCGGAATTGCCGTCCAGGCAGATATAGGCCTTGAGCCCCGAAAGCAACTCCCGGCGCACCGGAATGATGTTGTACTTGGCTCCCTTGGTAGCACCCGCCCGTTCTTTGCCCGTCGTGCCGACAGGATAATTGTGCAATTGTTGGAAGAGGCTGTGGAGAGCAGGGAATTCGATGGCGGCTATTGCCAACCTCACGGACGGTAGTCCTCCTCGAATAACCGTCATGGGAAGATCCTCGTCTATGCTACGCATGTCCACACCCGCAGCATTCAGGATGAGCCCATAGGCTGCCGACGGGGTGATGAAGCCTGCGGTTGGGCGGAAGCTACCACTGGCAAAGACCCTGAAGACCCCAAAAGGGGCCTGTAAAAATAGACAAAGCATTGCAGCGCTCCCCTTTTCATCCACCAAATGCTCGTTGAGAAACGGTTGCGAGCAGACGCTGAGGGTTGCGATCCATGGTGACGCCTTTCGCTTCGAGGGCTTCGATGATCTTCTCATCCATGTCCTTGACGATTTTGCCTCCCAGGTAGAATTCAACTCCGGGATAGTCGTCTTTGAGCAACCCTTCCGTCACCTCAGGCAAAAAATGAACGCCGTCTTTCACCTGAAAACCATAGCTATCATAGCCGCCGACGAACTGAGGGGTCAGGCGCAGCACGATGCTAGCAGGGGCCATTTCGAAATAGCTTCGAGCATGATTTCCAGCCACACCATTCAACTGACCGATGGCTTCCAGGAGCTTTTGGGTCCAGTCTGGGTGCGAACGACAATCATCGAGGTTTAACGCGAAGGGGTATTGAAAGGCCGTATGGGCGATGTCCCGGTGAAGCAACTGAGAGCTATTTGTATTCTGACCGGAACGGCTTTTTACGACCATGGGTGACTGAGTGAACACGCTGTCATGCCGATAGGGTTCGAGAGCAACAGCGATATTCATGCGCAGGACCGAGTCGCGTTTGAAAGTAAACTGGTCGGGATCACGTCCAGCCGCCTGCAATTCCTTCCTGATGGATGTTCGGTCAGTCTTGCCTGCCGCGATGAGCCAGCCCAGAAAGAAGTCATCGGCGAAGCGACTTACATCCGGGTAGTCCTTGAATTTGATCGCAAGCTGTTCCTCATCATGGAGGCGTTCCCGATTGCAGGGCAGCCCCAACCCCCGCATGGTTTCACGCAGGGCGTTGCGCATGGCTTCGGGGGAGATGATGGCGTATTCGAATCTTCCAATGCTGATTTTCTGGATTACAGAACGGTTTTCAGCTGTCTCTCCTCGGTAGTTTGAGCTTGGGGCCGCATAGGTCAAAACAGAACCAAATAAATTCATGGATAACCTCCTCTTGTCATTCAGGCTGTGACAGATAGGAATGAGCGGAAAGGGCGAGCATCGAGAGGGTTTTCACCTTTTCCCAATCGTTCATCAGAGCTCCGGCAACTGCCACGTAATCACCCTCGCTAAGGTACTGGGGGACTGAGCAGATCGTGCCCGTAAAATACTCAATGAAATCCTGGTCCCGTCGGCCCCTCATTGCCAGGAAAGCGTTGGTACAGACTTTTTCTCTGGCCTCTCGGTATTCCTGCGGGTAGATGATCCGGTTTTTTTCGTCCTTATTGTCGCGAAAGTCTTTGAATTTCCTGCTGGACTTCTCTTCGGTCCGATGGTTCACGTAGGTTTGGATCAGCCTATAAACACGAAGTGTCAGTTTATCGTCCTGCTCTTTCTCTCCCATGATGCCTCCTTGCTGAGCAATGTTGAGATTGTATTCGATAGTTGTGAACTTTTTCCTTGCGTCATCCCCGAAGAACCTTATTTCCCTTGGCGTTCTACCGATGCAAAAAACGAAGAGGGGCATTGGATTATGCTGAGTAATACGTCCCGCATCTTCGTACCACCGTCGTCCATCAAGGAGATTCCTAATGCAAAGTGATTTGAAATAGGGATTCGCGGCCGCTTTTCGCAGGTTTTCATAATCCCGCAACATGTGCTTGCTTGGGAGGATGCGGTTTTCTGCCAGTTGTCGGATTCTGTTACCCTGTCTTTGAAGATGGAAGAGTTCAACCGCGCAAAGGCTCAAGCTGATTTCTTCCATTTTGTCGATTTTGTTTCTTGCGAAATGATACAAGTATTCGAGACCACCTTCCTCGTGCAATTCAATGAGAGCAGATTTCGGACGAAATCCAGCGACGTTGGTTTCGAGTTTGCAAAGGAACTCACGAACATCCAAGCAGAAATCCAAAAGATTCGACGGTTCAGGGATTGTTATGACATAGCCGCAATCATCGCGTTTGATTCTCAGTGCTTTGTCTGCCGAGCGTTCCAGGCTTACCATGCGCGGCACTGAGATGAGAGAGACAATAGTCCAGAAGTGAAGCAAAAGATTGTGTTCAACTGCACCTCGAAATGGAACCTTCTCGGCGTTGGCGTCCTCAGCACCGATGAAGATAGCACTGGAGATGCTTTCAGTCCGGGATTGTCCTTTTTTTCGGAGTGCTGCAGACTTGTTCAGACTGGTCCATAAGTCACCAGCCATGGTGCAGGGCTTGCCTTCAGCTCGCTCCTCGTAAACGTTTCTGGTGGCAGGGATGCCTCTCAGGGTGCTCCAGAGCATATCGCGCCACAACTTTACATAGAGTCCGTCCCCGTCAGGATAAAGCCGTTGAAGAAAAGCTCCTTTCGGTTGGACGGCATCATAGACAAAGCGCTTTTCGAACTTCGTTTTCTCGTCTACCAATATTTCCTTTTCCCTGACAGCTTTGGGTTCCTGTCCTTTCCACTTGGTTTTCGATTCCTGTTCAACCTTCGCACTGTCGTAAAGGTCATCGAAAACCGTTTGCAGGCTATCCCTGGTGAAGGCAATTCGTGCCCCTGTTGCCGACAACTGCTCCACCACTGGAATAGGTGCCTTCTTCCTTTCCTTGAGGGTTTCGATCATGAGCAGTAGTCCGGCCAAGCCAGCTTTATGCTGGGCAGTCGGGAGGCTGAACAGGTCGTATTCGATAGTCAAACGGGCATCTTCGGGTTTCTGCCCCTTCATATGATGTCCTCCAAAGGGTTATCAAAAAAGCCATACGCCTGATGGTAGTGCGTCGCCTTGGCAATGAGCGGAAACCTGCCAAGCTTGGGGTGAGCTCTTGTATGCTGTCGAGGTACGGGCACAAGCAGCCCGTCAATTTCCTTGCGCTGATTTCGCAGTTCGAAATAGAGAGGAAGGTCGGAATCAAGTAAGGCATTGACCGTGAAATTTGATATGTCTCGCAGCTCTCGCGGATATGCCCACGGGCCGTCTTCCAGAAAGGCGGCATAACGTTCAGGTTCCATCTCAGCGGGTCCGTATTTTTCAAGCAGTTCCTCAAGAAGTTTCTGACTGACTGTCTTCCCATCCAGAGCAGCGAGGAAGGCATCCCGTCCCACCAAATCTTCGTCGGCATAAGGCAGGTCGTCTTTGGGGGCGTAGAAAAAGGCATGGCCGATCTTTCCACTGCCGGGACGAGCATGCCGGTTGAGTCTGCCGAGTCTTTGGATCATGCTGGTGACAGGGGCTGTTTCACTGACGAGAACGTTTGCATCGAGATCCAGACTCATTTCGCAGACCTGAGTGGTTACCCCAAGGAGAGGTCCCGACGAATCCTTGAAAGCCTTCACAAGTTCCGCATGGCGCTGCTTGCGGTCTTGCAGCTTGAATCGGCTGTGGTAACAGAGGGCTTTCAGGTTTTTTGCCAGCTTCTGACAGCGAGCCACCGTGTTCACCACCCACAGCACCCGTTTGCCCTCACCCAGAGCCGTAAGAGCGATTTCTTCTGCGGCGGTTTCTCCCTCAAGACGATGGATAAGGTATCTCGGCATGGCGGCACACTCTTCCAGATCAACGAAATCCTCGGTGCCTTTGGGGAAGACCTCCAGTCCAAAACCATCCGCGAGATCGTTGCGTTGAGTGGCTGGAAGAGTGGCAGACATACAGAGAACCGGCACATTGAAGTTCTCTAGGAAAGACTTCAGTGCTGAAAAAAGTCTCCGGTCAAAGCTATGAACTTCGTCAACAACTACCACGCTGTCGGCAAGGAGGGGTGTCAGGCAAACGGAACGGTATATCTGCTGCAGGAAACCGAGGAATTGATCCACTGTGGCGCTGAAGACTCGGCGATGCCAGAAACCCAGGGCATAGAGCCTGTCTTCGGTGAGGAAGTCTTTGTTACGCCGGTCGTCATCGACATCTTCAAACATGCCCGCTAACTCGTATGAGGCGGTTCCGGTGGCGAGACCGGCATCGCTTTCGGGAGCCCAGGAAACGTAATCACGGAATCCCTCCGTCGCGGTGGCTCTAGTGGGATAAAGGAAGATGATCCGTGCTCTCGGCTGGTCATCGAGCCGTGCTTTGATCCATCGCCATGCGGCGAGAGTTTTGCCGCTCCCACATGGGGCGAGCAGGAGGGCACGTTCACTAAGCCCTTCAGCCGCGTTTTGAAATCCGCTCCATATGAAGGTCCCCTTTTGTCGCACGATTTGGCGGATTCTGGGTTCAATGATCTGTCGCTGCACATAATCGCCGTTCAACTCACCGCTGAAGGCAGTCTTAAGCCACTTTTCCAGGTTCTTGTCCTCGCGAACGATGGCTGAACCTGAGCTGTCAGCCAGGATCACGGCGGCTCTCACGGCCATGAGCAGGCGGTTCAGTTTGGGGTTTCTCTTCAATTCCCGGTTGAAGCGGCGGAATGACTTCTTGATACTGTCTCGGTGGGTGCAAAGATCAAACCCACAATCTCCCTCGAAAGACCACAAAGGCTCAATGGGCCCAGTCGGTTTCGTTGAAGCTTCCATCTCGTGCGCCAATCGATGCAGAATTTCGAAAATCCCGTCGGGATAAACAAAAAAACTTTTCACGTCAGGATCGAGCGGTTCTGCAAAGTCGTCCGCCCGCGTCCTGAGGTGATGCCCTACCACCGCACTGAAGACGATCCGACGATCTAAGAGGGGTATACAGTCGAGCCATCCGGCGATGGGCGGGAGCCATAGGAGGAGAGCACTGAGGTGCTCATGGCGGATCGCCTGGATACCTCTTCGTCGGCTCACCATATCCTGGAATCCATTGTTCGCCTTCCCAGGATCATGCAGTCCACAGGCTGCCAATCCATTGACGTGAAACGCCGCAAAGTCGTCCGGAGATAGTCTGAAGAAGGACAACCATCGTTGTGCAAAACGTGTCGGGGTTTTCGCAAATCGGCCGAAAATAATGCGGAAGCTCTCAACAACCGTAAAAATATGTCCCGCCAGCGTTTCCTCAGGTTGAGGGGGCGAGTTTGGTTGCCGAAGGGATTTTGCCAGCAAAGGGCGAAGGCTCATGAGGCTAATCCTCCCACGGCTCAAAAAACCCGCACCCCATTTTGCGGCGCCCGCCGAGGCCCGCTTCCTGGAGGGTAATAGACTCATCAGCCGTGAGTTCGGAGACCATAACGGAATAGCCTACCACCTGTTTGCCGTGGACTTCGAAGGTGCGGCGACGGCCGACGGTGAGTCGTCCGTTTACTCCCAGAGTGCGCATCTGCTTTTGCAACTCGGCTTCGAAGCGGGCCTGGTCGTGGCCGTTGCGGGTGGTGACGAGAGAAGCGGCCAGCGCAACACTCGGGATCAGGCTCTTGGCTTTAGGAACACCGATTAATAGGGTCTGGCCGAAGATTTCGAGGGATTTTCCGGCCAGTTTGAGATAGGGCGGCAGGCTCGGGGCGGGCAGGCGCAAGGTCAGTTCGGAGTGGGGTGAGATGTCCAGGATGCCGCCGCCGATATAGCGCCCCCGGATGAGCCGCACTCCGATCTGCGGGTCTTCGTGGAGGAGCGGGAGGACACGGCTGAGAGCGCTGTAAAGGGCATAACCGTGATCAACCGGGAGCTGTTCCCCGCGAAGATGAAAACAGAGATCGATCTTAATCGTTGAATCTGGTGCCATCATAATTGCCTCCAGTTCAGAGAGTGCCGTGTATTTCCGCCGCCCTTTGGTGTTCTTCTCTTATGCTTTGACGCAGCGTGTCCGGCTTCAGAACCTGCACGCGGGCGCCGTAGTAGAGGATCCAGTTGATGAATTCGGGCGTGATCACCACCTGTAGGCGCAGCATGACGCTGCCGTCAGCCTGGGTCTCGATCCTCTGGCTCTTGTGCCAGTATTCTTCCGATACCCACCGTCCCGCCTCGGGGGTGAAGTGCAGCACGACTTCGGCTGGCGTATCGCCAGTGGTTCGGATGGCCCCCCAGGTCGATCCCAGGTATCTGTCCAAATCAAAGTCCTCGGGAATCCGGTAATGCTCTTGCGTCGCTTTGACCTCTTCAATCCTATCCACTTTGAACATCAGCACCGCCTCGCGCAGTTCACAGAAAGCGATCAGATGCCAGGATCGGACGTAGGGTACCAGGTGGTACGGCCTGACAATCCTGGTGCTCGGCTCTGCGCCTCGCGAGGCTGTGCGGTAGCGGATTTGCAGCTTGTACCTCTGGATCATGGCCATATTGACCTCGAAGAGCATCCGCTGTCGATGCTCATGCCGGCTGCCGGTACTTGACCGGCGGCAAGTTTGGTTGAGCAATGGTCTGAATTCCGGAGGAAAGAGGGATTCCAAACGATTAACCGCAGCAGTCAGATCTTCCGAGCCGATGCCGGAGACCTGCCGAGCAGCCTGAAGTGCCAATACGAGGGCAAGGGCTTCGGAAAAAGGAAACTGTAGGGCCGGCAGCCGAGGCGTCTCTTCGAAGTAATAGCCCATGGCCGAATGCGAGAGGGGGAGCTTGAGTCCGTTGCGGATGACGTCCAGGTCTTTCTGAATCATGCGTTCGCCGACACCGAAGCGGTTGGCCAGATCACGCCTGAGGTATCGCCGTGGCCTCAGGGTGATCATGTGGGTCAGTTCAAGGATTCTTGAAACCCGTTTGGTCTCGTCGTAGGATCGGCCTAACCCGGGAAGTCTGCTGCTCACAGCGTCATCGCCTCATTTTCTCAGTTGAAGACCATTGTATCACGACAGCGAGAACAATGCGGTTCTCAGGAATTTCTTGTCTGTGACGGACTGCGAAAAAATCTTCGTGATAAAAGGGTCAGGCAACTTATGCTGCCTGACCGGGCGACGCTTCTACAGATACTCGGACCTTACGACATGATGATAGCCGGTCAAGCAAGGGCTCTCGGCCTATAAAGGAACGTCTCGGCCTTCCCTCATCCAGTAATTGTCCCAGGGGCCTGAACGGTTACGACAAACTTGTGCGTCAGCACTGCTCGGCGAACGCCACCGGGCGCGGCGTTCAACCCCTGGGAGGCGGTGAAGTCTGCCTCGGTCTGCCCGGTCCGCAGGGCAAGCAGTAGGTTGGGAACCCCGGGGCGCAGGAGGATACTGCCTGGGCCGTCAGGCAGATCTGGCGGTGCGCACGGCGGTGGGAACGTCCCGCGATAGGCGCAGCATTTCGTCGTTATGCCCGATGGTCAGCTCCTCGCCCTTTATCAGTGAGTAGACCGCCTCATTGGCTTTGATTTCCACCTGGAGGATCTGCTCTCGCACCCTGAGGGTGAATTTGAGCTGCTGCAGTCCTTCCGGAACGTTCGGCCGAAAGGTCAGCTTTCCGTCGTAGTCACGCATGCCGGCATAGCCGTTCACCAGCACCATCCAGGTGGCACCCATGGAAGCGATATGGCACCCGTCCTGCACGTTGCCGCCGATATCGCCCAAGTCCATCAGTACCGCATAGCGGCTGTATTCGATGGCTTTCCGGCAGTCCCCCACCTCGAATGCGATGATGCTCTGAATGCCCACCGACAGCGAGGAATCCCCGGTGGTGAGCGGATCGTAATACTCGAAGTTGCGCTTCTTCTGTTCCAGCGAAAACTCATCTCCCAGCAGGAACATGGCCAGGACCACATCGGCCTGCTTGATCACCCGGTGGCGGTAGATGACCAGGGGATGATAGTGGAGCAGGAGGGGGTATTTTTCTGCCGGGGTGTTTTCGAAGTCCCAGACTTCCTTGTCCAGAAAGGCATCGTCCTACAGATGAATGCCCCGCTTGTCATCGTACGGGATGAAAACCCGATCGGCCGCCTCCTGCCAGGCTTGGATCTCGGATTCTTCCAGGCCGGTCTTGTCCACCAATTCCAGGTACAGGTCCGGATGACGATCTTTCAGTGTGCGCACCGTGCGGGCGGCATATCCCAGGTTTCCGCGGGCCATGAGGTTGGTGAAGGTGTTGTTGTTCACCACCGTGTTGTATTCATCCGGCCCGGTCACGCCATTGATGCAGAAGCAGCCCCCCTTGTTGTCTGAATAAAACCCCAGGTCAAGCCACAACCGGGCGGTTTCGACCAGCATCTCGACGCCTTCTTGCCAGAGAAACTCATCATCTCCCGTGACTTCCACGTATTTCTTCAACGCGTACATGATGTCCGCATTGATGTGGTATTGGGCGGTGCCGGCGGCATAATAGGCAGAAGCTTCCGTGCCATTGATGGTCCGCCAAGGGAAAAGGGCGCCCCGCTGGCTCACTTCTCCGGCCCGCTCCCTGGCCTGATCCAGCATCCGGTAGCGATTCTCAAGCAGATTGCGGGCAATCCGGGGTTCCGTGTAGGTCAAGAAAGGAAGCACATAGATTTCCCCGTCCCAGAAGTAGTGCCCTTCATACCCCTGACCGGTGAGACCCTTGGCGGGGACCCCCGCATTTTCAGCCCGGGCCGTGGCCTGACAGAGATGGAACAGGTTGAAGCGGATCGATTGCTGAGTCTCCCTGGTTTGCCGTTTCGCCTTGGTCGGATCCAGGACGACCTGAATATCGCTCTGCTCCCAGAACCTGTCCAGGAATTCCCGCTGGGCGGTCAGCAGGGAGTCAAAGCCGTGCTCCAGCGCCCGGTCGAGCGTCCATTCAGCCCGTTCGCCCAATTCTTCCGGAGGTTGGGTTTTGGATTTGTGGTAGGCCATGTACTTGTAGATGGTAATGGGAACATTCTCCGGCGCGTCGATGTTGTAGACGATTTTAGCGGCATCAGGAGCATTCCGGGTCTTGAATTTATACGGGCATGGCGCCGAAACGGTGTGATCCACCCCCACTGCCAGCGCCAGCTCACTGGCCCTGGTGGTGTGGGCCAGCATGAGTCGCTGGTCGTGAACGCTGTTGAGGCTGGGCACCAGGACCTGCCCTTTCAGGCCATGGGCTCGCCGCGGGTCCTTTTCGTCCGCCTCGTTGGCTGACGGAACCATCATCTCGGAAGAAATCACCACCGGGGCACAGGCATTCAGAACAGTGACTTCATAGGCAATCGCCGCCAAATGCCGATACGGGAAGGATACCAGGCGGGTGGACTTGATCGCTACCAGCTTGCCCGAGGGGGTTTGCCAGAGCACCTCGCGGGTGAGGGTGCCCGCCTGCATGTCGAGCACCCGTTCGAACCCGGCCAGCCGGGCCGCGGGCAGATAGAAGGGCTCGTCATCCACGTAGAGCTTGATGATCGTGGTATCGGTAAGGTTGACGATGGTCTGACCCTGCCGCGCAAACCCGAACGCGTCCTCACCATAGATGATGGGCCAGGTTTCATAGAAGCCGTTGATGAAGGTGCCCCGCTGATGCACGGGCGCGCCCTCATCGCAGGTGCCTCGAATCCCCAGATAGCCATTGGACAGGGCAAAGATGCTCTCCATTTGCCCCAGGAATTTGGGATAGAATCGCTTTTCGATGATCTTCCACTCATGCGGGGGGTAGACATAGCCGGGAGGCTTCAGGCGTTCCCGATGCAGCATGGTCTCTTCCTTCCTTCAAAACAGCCGGCCGACAGGGAGAAGGCCGCAAGCCGGCGTCACTTCGTCATCAAACTCTCACCCGGGCAGGGCAAGCTCAAACGATCAGATCTCCTAGATCGGCAACCACCAGATCGGCCCCGTTCTCCAGGAGTGCCTCAGCGTTGCCCTTGCGATCCACCCCGACCACCAGGCCGAACCCTCCGGCGCGGCCCGCTGCAACCCCTGAGATGGCATCTTCCACCACCACCGCCCGTCGCGGCTCCACCTCAAGCATGGCCGCGGCCTTGAGAAAGGTGTCGGGTGCAGGCTTGCCGGGCATTTGCAGGCGCTCCGCCACCTCCCCGTCAACCCTCACCTGGAACAGATGTTCGATGTTGGCAGCCCTCAGCACGGTCTGACAATTCTTGCTCGCGGAGACCACCGCGGTCTTCATGCCTAGGGTGAGCACATGCCGCGCAAGAGCTACCCCGCCCGGATAGGTCACGACCGGCCCCTCCTCGATGGCCTGCTTGACCAGCTCGTCCTTGAGGTTACCCAGACCGCACACGGTGTCATAGCCAGGCGGATCCTCGGGCGCTCCCCGCGGCAGCTCGATGCCGCGCGACTCCAGGAAGCTTTGAACGCCCTCGTACCGCAGTTTGCCGTCCACATAAAGCTGGTAATCCCCGGCAAGGTCGAACGCGCGAAACGGTTCTCGCCCCTCCTCCGCTCTCTTCTCCAGAAACGCATCGAACATGGTCTTCCAGCTGGCGGCATGGATCCTGGCCGTGGCCGTCAAAACCCCGTCGAGATCGAACAGCACGGCGTCAAATCGATCTTTGGTAATCCACTGAGGCGGTGAAGCTGAAGTCATCTAAAACCCCTTTCCGCTGTCGGGAATCCCGCAGCTGTTTCGGGTCAGGGCTGGTCCGGTAGCGATGGCGCTCGGTCGATTCAGGACGGCAGCAAGGAAACCGCTGGTTGCGACTTTACGGTAACCTGTTGTGCCATCAGGATCCTCTGTGCGGATCAGAGGCAAACGAGGAGGCATCAGCCGCGGTCTTGATCATATCGGGTGGCCAAACAGTTTCTTTAAGGAAAGAGTTCTACCTGAGTATGATCGAAAAATCTAATCTTTTCATGGATTTTCCAGGAAGGTTCGGAGAACTCTCCGGGCGATCCGGGCGTGACTTGGCCCAAAAAACCCGCAAGCAGCTTGCCGAATGCGGCCAACCAGGGTATTTTAATGACAAAGTAACGGTCTTGACAATCATACTGTCGGTGAACCGGGCGAACGAGCCGAAACATGACCATGAGGTCATGCGGTGATGCTTGCCCTTAGACATGAAAGGAGAAGGATGATCATGACTCGAGTGTTGGCTGTTGTATTTTTCGCGGTCACCCTGATGATGCCTGGTCTGTCCCAAGCGGTGGAACCGGTAGACTTTACGGTTGACACGACCGGAAACCTTTTCAATCTGTGTACCGCTGCCCCGTCTGACCCTTTGTACAAAGAGGCCATTAACTTCTGTCATGGCTATCTGGTGGGGGCTTTTGATTACTATAAGGCTTCCACCATCGGTCCCGGCGGCAAGCCTTTGGTCTGCCCGCCTGAGCCGGTACCGTCGCGGAACGAGTCCATCAACATGTTCATCGAATGGCTGAAAACCCATCCGCAATACATGGGCGATGAAGCGGTCGATACGCAATTCCGGTTTCTCATGGAAAAATGGCCCTGTAAACCCTAGTGCGATAGCGATAGGAGGAGTACTTCAATGAGAATCTTACTGGCATTGGTTCTCGTGGTCAGCCTTGCGCTCAGCGGCTGTGCCGGAATGACGACCACCCAGCAACGTACCTTGACGGGCGGGGCCCTGGGTGCTGCCGGGGGCGCGGCCATTGGCGCCATGTCTGGCAATACGGGCCTGGGAGCCGCCATTGGCGGTGCCGCTGGGATGGCCGGCGGGTATCTGTACGACCAGTCCCAGAAACAGCAGAACGAAATCTACCAGCGTGGTTGCACCCATGGTCGGCAGCAGGCGCAATAGAGCTTTGCCGCTGGAGAGGGGTGGTTTGTACCAGCGCCCCAGAGCTTTGGAATATCGTTCACAGTCGTAAGGAAAGTGAGGAGCATCTGCGATGAAGATTTTACTGGCATTCATTTTGATCATAAGCCTGGCGCTCAGCGGATGCGCCGGGATGACGCCAACTCAGCAGCGGACCCTGACCGGGGGCGCCATCGGTGCTGGATCTGGAGCAATAATCGGGGCAATTGCCGGGAACACTGGGATGGGAGCTGCCATCGGCGGGGCTGCCGGGCTTACCGGCGGTTACCTTTGGGACCAGCATAAGCAGGCTGAGGAGCGAGCCTATCAGCAAGGCTATCAGCAAGGCAAACAACAGAGGAAGAAATAACCCGGTCAGAAAGTTCCCAAGAATCTGGCTGACGCTTTGTTCTTTTGAAAACTCTCGTTACTGCTGGTTCCCGGCCCGGTGCCCGGGAGCCAGCAGTGAGGCTCACAGCCCGCCATCACTGCATTCCCCGAACACCAGCATGGTTACAGTAGAAGCAGCGTATTTGTCATGACCTCCCGAGTCACCGCCAAGGATGACTAGGCGCATCGCCGATTTGCGTGGAAAAGGCCTGTCATGTCCTTGGTGTCATTCCGAGCGTAGCGAGGAATCTAGTTGAATTGCCTCAAGAATCGAGATTCCTCGGCCCTTGGCCTCGGAATGACAAGATGGCTTCTCTCATGTTAATCCGCGATGAGCCGATGACCATTGCCTGTCGGTGCACTGGTTGCCGATTCACTCCTCACCCGCTTTCCCGCTGTTCCGATCTTCAGATGATGGCCCAGAGCCGGGCAAAGTCCTGGGTGGTGAGAGGGCGGCGATAGAAGGCCAAGCAGCTGGCGCCAGCGCTTCCACCCATGAAAACCGTTTTCGGCGGTTCGGCGTAGTGCTTTTTCAAGCACGTGTGCCACTGATGGATGACCGCAAAGGGATCGAGGGAAGGGGTTTCATCCAAAGCGACCACGATTTCACTATCACCGGCCCGGGCGACAGCCTGGTTTTCGATGATGTCTGAGAAGAGTGCGCCAGGAGCCTTGTCGGGAGCGACTCCTGTTGCGCCAGAAGGGGCTGGAATGGGGGCAAACTCGGTCCATCGCGGTTCGGGCTCTCTCACCCGCAGGAGTTCGCCCTCGAGTTGCTGCAAATTGCGGAAGATCCTTGCCGAAAGAGACTCCATCTGACCCCAGCATTGCTCGCAGGCGTGGGGCACCAAGTGCCATCGGGCCTGCCACTCGGATAAATAGCCGCAGCCTGCGACCAGCAACGGATAAGGGCGACCGACGCTGTCGCTACTGTCCCGCAGGATGCCGCAGAACAGGGTATGCCGCTCCGGCCCCCCCGCCCAGAAACGCCAAGAAAGCAGACTTGCTGTTGCCGGCCGGGCACCGGCTATGCCGCGATAGCCCTTTTCGATCCAGTCCACAAGGGCTGCCACCATGGGCAGGTTTGGTCCCAGATGAAAGTAGTCCTTGACCCCCGGATGCTTGCCGCAGATAACCCACTGCCACCTTTTCATGGTCCCTACTGATCCCAGCAGCGGGCAATGCGATTGGGGATCGGGGCCAGTGGTGGAGGCTGGGGGTTGGGAGCCGGGGTGAGCTGGGCAATCACTGGTCCGTGACCGCTCATCCGATATTTCACCGTAATATACCTGACCCCGAGACGCTCCAGATCGGTTTTGTGACGGTTAAGGGGATGGTCATTCAGGGTAAAGGTCCGTTCGCCGCCTCGAAGGTCGCGCAAGAACTTGGGAAAGCCCAGCTCGCCGTCATAAACCCTGGTCAGCACTACATCGCCCACCTTGATGGTGAAAATCACTTCTCCGCACATTTCGGCTGACCATTTGAAGGTTGCGCTACCGGGATAGTTAAAATTGTCCAGTTTCTGAGGTCCACTTTCGCACCTAAGCTCCAGATGGGTGGCACTTGGCTTCGCAATCGCGTCGGGGTTGGCATCTGTGGGCAGGGTCTGGAGGGTGACCGAGAAAGTGGTTTTCGGAGGAGGAGGTGCCGCCCCGCCGGCGGCTGCGGCCGCTGCCGCAGCGGCCGCGGCTGACGAAGTTGCCGCCACCGAAACGCCTTTATTGAGGCAGGTGAATAAGGCATTCTCCAAGGCGATGGTCTCTCCATGGAAATCCTTGGCGTAATAACCACCCTTCTGCGGGCTGCGGCTGAGAAAAGGCCCGATAGTTCCTTTCACAAATTTCCAGGCGAAGCCGTCCTCTCCCAGAATCCGCTGCTGCACAAGATACCTGTCGGCCACGCCCTGGGTCTCCGAAAGCACCTCTTCCTCCCACTGGCGTTGCAGGTGGCAGGCCGTCTCGTTGCGCATGTAGCTCCACAGAAAGGCAAGCGGCCCGTCGATCAGCCGCCAGAAGGGCTCTTCATTCTGATTGCCGGCGGTGAGCAGATTCTTGAAGGCCTTTTGAGCTTTGGAGGCGGTAAAGAGCGCGGCCTGACCGGTAACCTCATCCTGGCCGTAGACTTGGCCGGTCAATTCAAAGGCAAGTTTTCGTGACGCTGAAACCGGGACGATATCGTTGAGGCTTTTCTGAAATTCGCGGTAGGCCTGCACCGCTTTGGCCTGAGCATCGAGGGAGAGCCCCGGGACTTTGCTCAGCATTTTTTCGAGATCGCCCATGAGTTTCTTCCCGCTTTCAGCGGCCTTGGTCAGCAGACCTTTATCCTGATGTGCCGCCTCCGCCGCGATCTGCACTTTGATGACCTGCAGTTGCAGCACCAGCTTCAGCCAAGGTGGAAAATCCTGGTCAAAGGCCATGATGTCGAGTTCGGAAGCCGCTTTGTTCAACACCGCCCAATAGGGGCCATCGTCACCGGCTATCCGAGTCGCGGTCTGCTGCCATTCGTCGCGGCCTTTAAGCCGCTCCACGCCTCGGGGGAAGAGCGTCAGAAAGGTGTTCCAGGACTGCACATACTCTTGAGGATACCAGGCAGCGAACTCGCTTCTGACTGCAGCATGCATCTGCGGCAGCTTCAAGGCAGCTTCAATTTCCGCGATGAAGGCAGCGATGGCCTCCTTGCCCTGCTGGGTATAGGCTGGAACTACTCGAATCTCGGTTGACATCGCCAGGCTGCCCTTCCAAAAGTCCTCGAGAGCTACAGGGGCAAGCGTCGGTTCCGCGTTTGCCCAACCCACGAGCCAGTGCAAATCGGGTTTGAGCGCCAGGAGATGTTCGAGCCATTTTTGCAGCGAAGTCAGTTCAACGTTCAACTGGGCGGGTTCGAAGCGCCAGATGAGATAGTAGAGATAGAGCTGTCCGAAGAGTCCTTCACCGACGGTGGCGGGGAGGGCCGAGGACGACGACAAACCCGGATCGTAGGCTGGTTGAGGCTTCTTTTGCAGGGTCTCCAGGTCGAACCCTTCGAGACGACCCTTGATGAGGTTGATGCGTCGCACCAGGTGAGACACATGGTGCCCGAGCACCTCATCCGGGACAGCCGGGGTGAATCTAGCCATACGGCCCACCATCTGGTCATCGAAAGCGGTGAGGAAGCTCTTCTGAAACTGATCGCAGTAGTATCTTTTCAGCCCTGTCTCGACATCCCGGCTCTGGCTTAGGCCAAACCTCGGGATCAGCCAGTTTCGGTTTTCCGCCTCGACTTTCAAGATCGCCTGGCGAAAGCGATCGAGGGTGGTCATGTCCGTCACGATTTCGCCGCGGAATTCAGCCCGTTCGGAGATCTCGTTGGTCACCAGACGGAGCACCCGCAGGTTCTTCACAAAGGCAAAGCTCAGCAGCCCGCATATGGCCAGCCCCAGGGCAATCCAGGAGGTCAGGCCAAGATTTCTGGTAACGCGGTTCCATTCCAGCGAACGCCGAGTGGGGGCGAAGAGGGTCCGGTCCTTGGGGAGGATCTTGGCAAAAACATCGTGGAGGAACAGACCTTTGCTGGTACCGGGCAGGACCTCCCGTTCCTCGATGAGTCCCAAGGCCTGCAGGAAGTGGCTGTAGGGACTTCCTTCCTGGCGGCCACTGCTGAAAAAGAGGCCTCTCAGGATGGGGGTTTCCTGGTAGGGATTCTCCTGGAAGGCTCCTTTCATAAAGGATTCCAGGCCGCTCTTCAGTTTTTCGAATTCTTCGGGAAAGAGCAGCAAGGCCGGATCGATCTTCTGGGCTTCCGCTTTCTGGAAAACCAGCAGCCGCAGATCGCGCAGCCGCTCGCCGATTCGTTCGAAGGCTTCCCCTAGAAAAGCCCCCACATTGGTGGTAAGGTCCGTATTGATGCGCCCCATGGCCTGATTCAAGGTGGATTCGGGCAGTTGTCCGCAAAACTGGGTCATGCCCTGAATCAGGTCGCATTTGGTGACCAATACATAAACGGGAAACTTGACGCCCAGCACCCGCATCAGCTCATCGATCCGACGGCGGACATTGGCGCCGTCCTGCATCAGGGCCTCGGAACCGGTCTCCAGGAGCTTGTCGGCCGCGACGGTGACGATCAGACCGTTCAACGGCTCTCGTTGGCGATACTTGGTGAGCAGTGTGAGGAACTTCTGCCATTCCTCCTTGTCGCGCTCCTCATCGATGCGAATAGTATACCGCCCGGCAGTGTCGATCACAATGGCCTGTTCGAAGAACCACCAGTCGCAGTTGCGGGTACCGGAAAGGCCTGAGACCTGATTCACCTCGAAAAACGGCGACGAAAGCCGGGCGCTCTGGATGGCGGTTGTCTTCCCGGACGCGCTTTCCCCGATCACCAGATACCAGGGCAGGACATAGAGAGGGTTGCCCTTCTTGCGCAGGTGAGAATGACGCAGGGCTTCAATCGCTTCCTTCCAGCGGTCCTGCAGCTCGCGCGCCTCGCTCCGGTCCTTTTCGGTCAGGCGGCTCATCTGTGCTTCGTCCTGCTCGATCATCTGATGCACAAACTGCTGTTCGCGCCGTCGAGCCCAGATCTTCTTCAGGAAAAGCAAGGCGATCCCCAGCCCGATGATCCCGAGCAGGATGAAAAAGCCCACCCACCAGGGCCAATCCAGGAGCAATACCCCGCCGAAGACGAGCAGCACGACCAGAATGACCCCGGTGACGATCAAGAACCACTTAAAGAACTTTATCAGTGCGCCTTTCACGCTTCACCTTTCATCTTTCACGCGTCGGTCCTGACATCCTTCGTCCTTACGACACTATCCGGCCGAAAAAATGCTCGATAACATTGTTCAGGCTGAAATTATAGATGAAGTACAAAACCGCCAGGAGTAGCGGTGGTCCGATGAGACAGCCCAGGGTGACCAGGGAGAAGCGAGACCCGCGACGCTGGATGAGGGGTTCGGCCGAGCCGCTCTGATAGGCTTCCGGAAAGAGGTCGACCCGTTCGAGGGAGGGCAGGCCAAGAGAGCTGCCGAGGAGCAGCTTGAGATTGGAAGACCTCACCTGGGCGAGCAGGTATTCGTCGCCCGGATGGCAGTAGCGCCCCATGAAGCCGAGGGCGAGGCAGAGAAAATAGACTTCCCGGACATCCCGCTGGTGCAGCCCCAGCTGATTGAGGCGTTCGAAGAATTCCTCGCCGGCATCGGTCGTGCGATAATAGAGCCGTTGCAGCTGTTCTCGTTTCCACTGATCCTTTTCCTGCCATAGGGAGTTGAGGATCACCTCATCCACCCACGCACAGACGGCGAACCGCGCCAGATCGTAGTCTGCCTGGGGGAACAGGTCGCGCTTCAGGCAATCGTCGCTCTGTGCCAGGAGGCGCTGCACGTCGGCCTTTACCTGGTCGTAGGGCGGCTGTTTCTGCTCCACCGATTTGAGAAAATAGGCGGTATAGGCCACCAGTTCCATGAAGCAATCGGTCAGGCGCATGATCAGGACCTCCCGACGATCATGAGTTCCACTTCGAGGTCTTCCGGAGCGGTGTCCCAGTACATGGCAATATTTTGCCCTTTCTCGATCAAGCCCCAATGATCGCCATGGTGATCGATCTGAAAATAGATGCAGTGGGCACGACGCGGCAATTCCTGGGGAGGTACCGGCAGGTGTTCGAGGCGGAGGCCCGGCAGGGCACGAGCAATGAGGATGGGCAGCTGGGCGCGGGAACTGATTTTGATGATCGTTGCCAGCGAACTGAGAACGGTTTTGGGATCTTCAGCGGTCTTGAAAACCAGGTAATAGCGGTTGCGGCCTTCGAATATGACCGGCGTCAGCTCTGCCGTGTAATAGGTGCCGTCGTAGATCAGGCGAAGGATGTATTCAGGCCCGGCGGTGATTTCGTCCAGCAGTCGGGTGATCAGCGCCTGGGCGGCGGTGAAGCATTCCAGCGGATTCCAGTGGTCATAGCCGGGAAGCAGCTGGGTGCCGTCATCCAGTTCGCCATTGACCTTGATCCGGTTCGAAAACGAGGAGAGCTCTCCGATGAGCTGTTTCAGCAGGCCATAGACCGTCCACGGGTGAACCTGGCGGGTCTCTGTAAGATGCGACAGTAACGGCACGTAGCGGTTGAGGGAGCGGAGGGCCAGGAGGTAGACCATATCGCGGGAGCCGAATTCGGCCGTGTGGATGCCGCGCTGGGTTTTGTATTCCTCCAGCTGCCGTCCCCTCGCAGCAATCTGGTCGCGAATCTCCCTGGTAGTTTTCAGGAGCAGGTCGTTGCTGAAAATGGAGAGAGACGGCGGCGCAAATTTTGCCGACAGGATGATCTCTTCCCCGAACCTCTCAAGCTGCGCCACGGGCAGCAGGTCGTAATCGCCCACCTTAGCCTGCTCCGTTTCCCAGAAGACTCGCAGAACGTGATACAGCCGCCCCACCTTAGCCGCCGGCCCAGGCTGGTGGAGGTCCGCCGCTTCCTCCGGATCGGCGGTGGTCGCGAAGCGGGTCGATACTTCCCCGATCTCTTTCAGTTCGGGCAGGACGGTCACATTCTCTTTGCTGTAATTCCACTTGCGCAGACCGATAAAAACCGTGAAAGGCTTTCCCCCTTCCACCCACGCTTCATCGAAGACGCGCGGTTCGATCAAAGCGTTTCCGGGAAAGACGATGTGGGTCCCGTCAGGCATGAGAAATTGACCTTTGAGGGCGTTGAACGACCGGTTGCCAAGGGCTGCCCGGTGAATCTCCAGTTCCCATACCCCCCAGAAATAAGGCATGAGGAAATCCTGAAACGGGCTCACCCGGGACTGCGCCGTCAAATCGAGCAACTGAAAATGGTGCGGCTGCAGAAACAGACCCTGATGCCAGAACAGCGGTCTTTGAATGATCACGGTGGTCCCCCTCTAATCCTGAAGGGCTTGCGGCCCCAGGAAAAGATTGATCTTGAGCGGCTTCTGTCTGATGACAACTACGCCCTGCTGGCGCTCTTCACTCGTCGGGATCGTATAAAGCCGAGTAACCCGGCCTTTCTGCATCTGACCGAAGTAGCCGGCCACCACGCCCACATACCTCGCACCTTCGGCGCGGTCGAGTTCAAAGGTTTGGTCTGCACCGGGTTGCACAATGACTTTCTTGGCAAAGGCCACCCCTGGCAGGGGGGGACCGGCATCGACCCGGTCGCAGACCAGCAGCTTGCCGATTCCCATCTCATTTTCCGAGAGCTGGTTGAAGGTGTTGGGATCGCTCAGCTGATAAACGCAGACGTGTGTTGCATGCGAGCTTCCATCGTAAAGGTTGAGCTGAGCGTCGGCTTTGAGATGCACCGAAATAAACTTCTCCGTGAAGGTCGGTTTGGGTTCGACAGGGATGGACGGCGGTGCTGACTTGGGCGGACAGCCGGTCAATGCCAAAACAACCAGGATGAACAAAATGCAGTGTATGCGTTTCACCTTCCCCTCCCCTTTTCTGAGTGCAATTCATGACATGCTCGTTCAAGCTCTCGTGCGTAGTCCTCAAAAAAGTGGTCAGCTTCGAACCACTTCCTGATCTGCAGGTACTTATCGCGATAGGCTTCGATGAGCTCACCCTTGCGCCGGAAGCCAAAGCGCAATCCCTTTTCAGTGTCGTCGGCAAGTCGTTCCGGATCGAGTTCCGCCAGGATCTTGCCGACCTCGGCGGCAGCAGCCTGCCGAGCTGCCTGATTGGCGATGAGAAAAGCCTCCTTGATCTGACCGATATAGCTGGCAAGGGAGTCGGACGAAGTCGGTCGCCCAAGATCGGAACCGATGAGGTGGCGAATGGTTTCGAGGACGGCAGTCTCTTTCCCAAAGGTTCTATTGATGATGCCCACCAGTTCGTTGAGCTGGTCGAAAATGCTGTTCAAAGAAGCGGCAAGGCGCTGAGCCAGGTCCTTTGAACCGAGATCGCCGCTGGCAACCCGCTGTCCGAGCAGCAGGGAGAAGAAGTCCTCCAGGTCGGTGGATTCCCCGCTTGGGATGGTGTCGGGAGACCCCGGTGGCGATGGTTCAAAAAGGTGAAGCAACTCCTCGATCAAAGAAAGCCTTGCCGCCAGTGGAACGCCTTCGAGGCAGCGTTCGAGGCAGTCCTCAACCAGGGACTCCGCTCGCAGGGGGTCGGATCGATAGCAGTGGCGGACCTGGTTCGCCAAGTCGGCGACCGCCGGGTAAGTGCCTCCTGAGGCCATGGTCATTTCCTGCCACGGTCCTGGCCGGGAGTGAGAATGATGGTTTCGCTCAGCAGATCATCCTCCTCGTCGGGTTTAGGTTTCTCTGACGTGGCATCTTGTCCCGGCTCACCTACTGGCAATGGGCTTGCAGGTTGCGATGCGGCCTGGTCCGGGTATCTGCGGCGGGGAGCCTGACCGTCACTCGGAGATGAGAGGATCACGGTCTCCGACAGGACCTGGTCGGCTGCGGCCTCACCCGGGGTTGCCGCCCCCATTCCGCCAGCAGCCGCAGCGCGGTCCTCCGGTGCAGACGAAGGCTTCAGAATCACGGTCTCGGCAAGGTCCTCCGGCGCCCCCTCGCTCCCTTTCAGTTCCGTTGGGGTAACCGGCTCGACTGCTTTGCTCGACAGAATCACCGTCTCCTGAAAGATGGCTTCGTCCATGGCCGAGGCGTCGCTCGCGGGGCTTAGAGGCGGGCTGAGGACCATGGTTGCAGAACTGTCCTCGAAGATCGATGCCGAGCCGGGAGCCACGGTTGTTTCAGGGCTGGCATCCCCCGGGAGCACTACCGTCTTGTCCCATTCTTCTTCGAGAGGGATCACCGGAACCTCCTGCCATCGGCTCAAGATGCGGGAAAGAATGCCATGAATGGCTTCCGCCTCGGGCAACCGGGCATCCTCCGGTTCTGCAGCAAAGTGGGTGAAGAGCTTGTCTTTGATCTTGGTCCGCAGCTCATCGATTGCTTCAATGAGTTCTTCCCTGGAATTCGCTCCTTCACCTCGCCCGCTCACCAGGAACAGCGACCAGCCGAGGCTCAGGGTCTCTTCCCAAAGGCTGCGCCAGTCATGGGCAGGTTGGAAGGATGCAGGGTGCCAGAAGATGTTTTCAGGCATAAAGGTGGGGTCCCGCACCAGTTCATCCGGGATGATCGAGCCGTCTTGCAGCACCCGGTCGCGCGCTCGCTCGATGGCTTGTTCGACCTGCAATACACCTTGGCGACTGTTGGTCAGCAGCGCCGTGAACCAGATGACGCCCAGCAGGTGCAGTGCATAAGCCGAAGGCATGGGAGGGTGCGCGGGAAAGTGGAGCGGATCTCGTACCAGATCGATATGGCTCAGTTCATAATTCCACAAATAGGGCAGAAGTCCCGGACGGTCTGTCAGCTTGACCCAGAGCCGGTCCAGGTAGAGGAGGGGATCGGGTTGGTCTCTTTCTGGAACGGGGAAAAGCTCGCTGACGATCTGGCCCAGAAAAGAGAGCTTGAGATAGAGAATCTCCAGAAAAAGACGGGGCTTACCCGGGAAGATAAAGGGACTCACAGCTTTGCGCCCCGAGGTGAGCGATTCAACGAGGAGCGCTCGGCCCGACTGTCCCGTATTAGTGAGCTGTGTTACCAGTTGTTCGGCGGAAGCCCCGGCTGTCATGGCCAGGAAATCCAGGCCATTCACCGACATTGCTTCATGGATCAGCATGTAGAAGGGATAGAAGGAGAAAGGAACAATGGGTGGAAGCGAGGAGTTGGCACGACCAAGACATTGATCGTTCTGCCGACAGGCGATACAAGGGAGCGTCGCTTCCTCGCCCGTCTCCCGGATCAGTTGAGCGAAGGACCGTATCAGGTCCACACCGTCCCGGACCAGCGGCGGGTCATGAGCATTTCGGTGATAGGTATAGAGTTCCTTTTCCCTGCCCGAGGAGAAACAAGTTGAGCAGAAAAGATAGCGTCTGAGCGAACTGGTATACTGCGGAAGGTCCAGCGAGGCCAACTGCAAGTCGTTCGAGCAGAGCTGGAGAGGCGCTCCACAGTGAGGACAGGGAGGGTCGAAATAGGCCTCGGTTTCCCTGCAGAAGAACAATGACTGAAACGGTACCAGTCTTCCCCGGTCGTCAATCTGCGACTGAAGGGTGAGCAGCGGAGCGCCTGGCTGGTCATGCAGCCGGACTTGATGGGTCTTCTGCCAGAAAGCTTCGATATCCGCGTTGGTGAGGGGGGAGAGCTGATTGGCGGTGAAAGCATAGCTGTCCTTTTGGACCAGGAGGAACACCTCCTTTAGCGTGCTTCCCGAATCCGTGACAAACGCCGCCTTGAGCAGGCGGGTGAGAGGGTCGCCATCGTCCAGCACAAGAAAGGGAAAAGAGCATTGGGTGCATGCCGATGGGTCTTCTTTGATGAGGGTAAGCTTCAGGCCGGCGTTCCCCTTGCCTATGGTGAGATAGGGGAGCAGAGATGGGAAGCGGTGTTGTTCTCTCACGGTGGAATCCTGGAAAGCTCAGTCAACAACAGCCAGCAGTCGCACTCCCGAAAAGGGAGGAAAAGGGGAGGCAATGCTCATTCACTATGGGTCAACCGACAACTCAAAGTCAAGCGCGATTGCTGGTCCAGAAGGGCTGGGCACTCTCTCGGTCGACCCTGATGCCCTCGACCGGTCCAAATAGACTTTTGCCTCCGCCTGACAATCACTCCAGGTCGCTGCACGCCGCAATAGATAAAAAAGAAAGGGCCTCCTTCCCAGCCCATGGCCTGGAAAGGAGGCTCATATGTTGCCTATCTCATAGCCTAGCGTCCGTCACCGCCCCGCCGAGCAGCGATGGCGGATCAGGTTCTTCACCTCTTAGTACATCCCGCCGGGGGGCATCCCACCGGGCATGGCCGGTTCTTTTTCCTTTGGAATTTCAGAAACCATGCATTCGGTGGTGAGCATCAGGGCCGAGACACTGGCTGCATTCTGGAGAGCCGACCGGGCGACTTTGGTCGGATCGATAACGCCGACATCGTAGAGATCGACGAAATCGCCTGTTTCAGCGTTGAAGCCGAACGCGCCTTCGCCGCCTTTGAGCTTCTGGACGACCACCGAACCTTCTTCACCGGAATTAAAGGCGATCTGGCGCGCAGGTTCTTCAAGGGCGCGTTTCACAATGTTCAGGCCCAGCTGCTCGTCGCCTTCCAGGCTGAGTTTCTCGAGGCTGGGCAGACACCGCAGGTACGCTACGCCGCCACCAGGAATGATTCCTTCTTCCACGGCCGCACGCGTTGCGTTCAAGGCATCTTCCACCCGAGCCTTTTTCTCTTTCATTTCCGTTTCGGTAGCAGCCCCAACACTGATCACCGCCACCCCTCCGATCAGCTTGGCGAGCCGTTCCTGGAGCTTTTCGCGATCATAGTCACTGGTGGTTTCCTCGATTTGGGTCCGGATCTGCCGCACCCGGCCTTCAAGGGCCTTCCGGTCCCCGGCGCCATCCACGATGGTAGAGTTGTCCTTGTCAATGCGAATGGTTTTGGCTCGACCCAGGTCGTTCACGGTGACACTTTCGAGCTTGATGCCCTTTTCTTCGCTGATCACCTGGCCACCCGTCAGAATGGCAATGTCGTCGAGCATAGCCTTGCGGCGGTCACCAAACCCAGGCGCCTTGACCGCGCAAACCTGGAGCGTGCCCCGCAGTTTGTTGACCACCAGCGTGGCAAGTGCTTCCCCTTCCACATCTTCAGCAATGATGAGGAGTGGCCTGCCCATTTTGGCAATCTGTTCGAGGACCGGGAGCAGGTCCTTCATGTTGCTGATCTTTTTCTCGTTGATAAGGATCAGCGGTTCGTTCAGGATCACTTCCATCTTCTCAGGGTCGGTAACGAAATAAGGAGAAATGTAGCCGCGATCAAACTGCATCCCTTCAACCACTTCGAGCGTCGTCTCCATCGCCTTGGCTTCCTCGACGGTGATGACCCCTTCCTTTCCAACCTTGTTCATGGCCTCTGCAATGATATTGCCGATGGTCGGATCGTTGTTGGCAGAGATGGTGCCGACCTGGGCGATTTCCTTCTGGTCCTTGGTCGGTTTACTGATCTTCTTCAATTCATCGACCACAACCTGTACGGTTTTTTCGATACCGCGTTTGAGGGCCATGGGATTGGCGCCGGCTGCCACCAGCTTCGAGCCTTCGTAATAAATCGACTGCGCCAGGATCGTTGCCGTGGTGGTCCCGTCTCCTGCCACATCACTGGTCTTGCTGGCAACTTCCTTGACCATCTGGGCGCCCATGTTTTCGAATTTGTCTTCGAGCTCGATTTCTTTGGCAACCGTTACACCATCCTTGGTGACCGTGGGACCGCCAAAGGATTTCTCGATCACCACGTTGCGTCCCTTAGGACCCAACGTTACTTTCACTGCATCTGCCAGAGTATTGACGCCCTTCAGCAATGCTTCCCGGGCTTTCACATCATAGACCAACTGCTTTGCCGCCATGAGGCATTCCTCCCTTTGATTGGCAACTTTCCATTAGCTTGTGGCGATTTCACGGTTACTCGATGATGGCAAGGATATCATCCTCACGCATGATCAGGAGCTCTTCACCCTCAACCTTGATATCCGTGCCGGCGTACTTGCTGAAAAGCACCCGGTCGCCCGCTTTCACATCCAGCGGCCGACGGCTCCCATCGTCCATCAGCTTCCCGCCGCCCACCGAAATGACTTCACCCTGAGCCGGTTTCTCCTTGGCCGTATCCGGAATGATAATCCCTCCGGCAGTCTTTTCTTCTTCTTCAACACGTCTCACCACTACCCGGTCATTGAGCGGTTTGAGCTTCATCGCTTCGACTCCTTTCCTCTGTTTAAATGGGGACATTCGCACAAAACCAAGCATCCGATATTCCGGAAATTGGACCAGAATATTAGCACTCGCTTACGATGAGTGCTTTTAATCACTGCTCGGTTGGTTGGCAAGAGAAAAAGCGGAGGAGAATGGGAAAAAAAGTGATACGACTGTCCTGGATTGGCCATCGCTGTTGATCTCGAGGTGCCCGCCGAGGTTCTCCATCAACTGATAAACAATACTCAGCCCCAAACCCGTGCCGGTGCTCTTGCTGGTGAAAAAGGGCTCGAAGATGCGGGGCCGGTTCTCTTCGGCAATGCCGCAGCCGGTATCGCTGATCTCGATGAGGGTTGCGCCGGGAAGGTTGTCACCGGTATTCGATCCTGTCACCCGAATGGTGAGCAGCCCTCCCTGGGGCATGGCCTCCAGGCCATTGGCCATGATTTGCCAGAGGACCTGCCGCAGGTGGAGCGGGTCCGCCTGGAAGGTCGGGGTCACCTCAAAGACTCTCTCCACCCGGTGGCCATCGCTGATCCTCTCTCTGGCTCGAAGCTCGGCCAGAACCTCGTCGACGACCGCCACCAGGCTTACCGTTTCAATCCTGGCAGTTTTCTGGGAACCCTTGGCCATCCAGAGAAAATCGCTGATGAGATCGTCCATCCGCCGAACCTCACGGCCAATGATCGTCATCAGTCTGACCTGGAAAGGCTCCTGGGCCAGTTCGTGCTGGAGCAGCTGGGCAGCGCCGCTGATCGCGGCCAGGGGGTTTCTGATTTCATGGGCGATCTCGGCCACCATTTTCCCGGCTTGCGCCATCCGTTCGGCACGCTGCAGGTGCTCTTCCATGGCTCGCAGATGGGTCAGATCCTGGAAGATAAACACCCATCCCCATGCTTCGCCGTGTTCTTGGTTCATCAAGGAAACACTGTACCCCAGGCACAGCGTCTCACCGGTAGGCCGGTTGTAGTGAAATTCCTTGCGAACCGGCGCTTCCGCGTCGTCCTGCCGGGGTTGAACGCTGGCTCGGGGCCAATCGTTGATGTTCAAGGTGGAAAAAAGCTGGTCGATGAGCTGGCCGGTGATCTCTTCTAAAGGGAGAGCCAGGATCTTTTGAGCCGCATCGTTGGCAAAAAGTATTTCTCCCTTGGGACTGATCATGAGCAATCCGCTGTTCAGACTCCGGATGATGTTCCGATGGAGCATTTCAAGGTGCTTCAGATCCCTTTTCTGCTCACGAACCTGCTGGGTTGACCGCAGCCAGGCTTCTGCCAGGTACCCAGCCAGATAGGCGGTGAGATAGAAACCGGCGATATTCATGAGCAGGCTGTGGAAGTACGCCCCGGTATCATGGATTTCGGTGGTTATCCCCATCAGGCGAAGCGGAGCAACCCAGCCAAAGTACTGCAGATCGAGCAGCAGTCCGTAGGAAAGCGCACAGGCCGAAGCTGCCACCAAACTGCCTCGTCGATGCAGAAGCAGGGCCCCACTGACAATGGCAGGCATGTAGAAGAAGGAGTAGATGCTTTCCACCCCGCCTGAGAGGTAAATCAAACAGGTAACCGCCCCCACATCGAAAAACACCTGCATATAGGCAAAGCGTCTGAACCGTCTGACCCGATTCAGGCTGACCGCAGCAATAATGGTGAAGGCAAACAGGATGACGGAGAAGGTGTAAAGAGGCCTCAATTGACCTGACAGAAGGTCTTCGGCACGCTGGCTCTGAACGATGAGGGTGAGCGCCAAGAAGAATACCGCAAGAAGCAGTCGAAACAGCAGTACGCCCTGAAGCCGGTGCTTCAGCGAAGCCTCACTGGATAAGACTTCACCATTGTTTTCGGGGGCCCTGCCCACGGGCTCATCTGGGTTCACCGGGTCCGTCCTCTCCTCCCACCATGATGCTCCCCCGTTCTGCGGGGCATGTTTCATCCTCCCCGCGATACCACGTCGGCTAGCTGGAAGATTGGCATATACATCGCCACCAGGATGCCGCCAATGGTGACTCCCAAAAAGATCATCAGGAGCGGTTCCAGAAGCGAGGTCAACGCTTCTACGGTGGCGTCCACTTCGTCGTCGTAGAAGTCGGCGACCTTTTCGAGCATGCTGTCGAGGGCTCCGGTCGCTTCGCCGACAGCAATCATTCTAGTCACCATGGGAGGAAAGGCTTTGGTATCCTCGAGTGGATCAGCGACCGGCCGGCCTTCAGCGATAGCGCTCCGAGATGCGCGGATGGCTTCTTCGATCACCGCGTTCCCGGCCGTGTTGGCCACAATATTCATTGCATCCAGAATGGGCACCCCGCTGCTGAGCAAGGTTCCGAGGGTGCGACTGAAACGAGCGACAGCAACCTTGCGAATGAGCATACCGAACACGGGAGCCCTGAGGACCGTGTGGTCCATAATAAGTCTTCCTCTGGGATTCTTGCGGATTCGACGAATGAGGAAAACCAGCAGAATGACCGAGACGATCATCCAGAAGAAGTAACACTTCATGAAGTCGCTGAGGCTGATGACGAATAGCGTCAAGTTCGGAAGTTTCACCCCGGCATCCTTGAACAGCCCGGTAAAGACAGGGATCACATAGATGAGGATGACAGCGATCACGGCCACGGCGATGGTCACGACGATTCCCGGATACGTGAGGGCGCCTTTGACCTTCTTTTTCAGCTTCGCGAGCTTTTCAATGTAGCTGGCGAGGCGGTTGAGGATGAGATCGAGAATGCCGCCCGTCTCCCCTGCCGCTACCATGTGGACGAAGAGATGGTCAAAGGCCTTCGGATGTTTCTTGATGGCATCGGAGAACGTGGCTCCTCCTTCCACGTCCTGTTTGACGTCCTTGAGGATAGCCTTGAAGGTCTTGTTGTCCTGCTGATCTCGCAGTATTTCAAGGCTTTGGACCAGCGGCAAACCAGCATTGATGAGGGTGGCAAACTGCCGGACAAAAACCACCAGTTCTCTTTCGGTGACTCTGGTCTTGAGGAATGGAAGATATTCGAGCAGGTCTTTGGGCTTGGCCTTGAAGCTCGAGATGGTGATGCCCTTCCGGGCCACGAACCGACGCGCAATGGCGGGATTGTCCGCTTCCACCTCGCCACTCTGCCGTTTCCCCTGCCGATCCTTCCCCTTCCAGATATAGACTGGCATGAAGAGTCCTCACCGTTAATCTTTGGCTGAACAGCGCAGGACTTCGCTGAGCGAGGTAATGCCTTCCTGCAACTTTCGGATGCCGCTTTGGCGGAGGGTCAACATGCCGAGTTCCATGGCCTCGCGTTTAATCTCCGCCGCGGAAGCGCCAATCAGGACCATTTCCCGGAGCTTCTCATGCATCACCATGACCTCGTAAAGAGCGATCCGGCCCCGATATCCGGTGCCGCTGCATTCCGCGCAACCCTTGCCCCGGTAGCAGACAAAGGAGCCCACTTCCTGTTCAGGTACCCCGAGGTCCACCAACGCCGCCTGTGGAACTTCCTCCACCGCGCGGCACTCAGGGCAGATTCGCCGCACCAGCCTTTGGGCCAGCACCAGATTGACCGCCGAAGAGACCAGGAAGGACTCGACGCCCATGTTCAGCAGCCTCACGATCGTGCTCGCGGCATCATTGGTGTGGACCGTGCTGAGTACGAGATGGCCCGTCAAGGCAGCCTTGATAGCCACTTCCGCCGTTTCAAAATCCCTGATTTCCCCCACCATGATGATGTCGGGATCCTGACGCAGGAAGGATCGCAAAGCGGCAGCAAAGTTGAGACCAATGGCATCGTGGATATGGACCTGGTTGATACCGGAGAGACTGTATTCAACCGGGTCTTCCGCAGTCAGAATATTGTGGCTGAGCCGGTTGAGCTCCGAGAGAGCGCTGTAGAGAGTTGTCGTTTTGCCGCTCCCGGTAGGTCCTGTCACCAGGATCATGCCGTAGGGCTGGTCGATGGCCTCACGGAATGCCCGGAACTGGCTTTCCTCAAATCCGAGCTTGGTCATGTCGAGCTGCAGGCCGCTCTTGTCCAACAGCCGGAGCACCACCTTCTCGCCGAAGAGAGTGGGCATCACAGATACCCGGAATTCCATCTCCCGCCCTCGCGCCTTGAGCTTGATGCGTCCATCCTGAGGCAGGCGGCGTTCAGCAATATCCAGCCGGCTCATGATCTTGAGGCGGGATACCAGGGCGTTCTTGAGTTGCAGTGGCGGCCGCACCATTTCGTAGAGCACCCCATCGAGCCGATAGCGCACTCTCAGCGACCGTTCATACGGTTCCACATGAATATCGCTCGCCTGCTTTCGAATAGCATCCAGGAGGATGTGATTGACCAGCTTCACCACCGGCGCCTGCTCGGCAGCATCTTCCAGAAACGAGATGTCCATCTCCTGAGAGGAGTCGACCAGATCCACTTCCGCATCGTCTCGCAGGCGGGTGAGCACTTCATCGATGTTTTCATCGCCCGTCTGGTAGCGGCCGAGGACTCGCTTGATAATGGCCTCGGAAGCAACATGAACCTGGATATTCTTCCTCGTCAGAAAACGAATGTCGTCAATAATAAACAGATTACCGGGGTCTGCCATGGCGACATTGAGGGTCTGACCCATCAATCCGAAGGGGACTGCCTGGTATTTCTGGGCGATCTCAGGCGGGATGAGGCTGATGATCTCCTTGGGAATCGTCAATCGTGACGGGTTGACAGAGGGCACATGGAATTGGCGGGCGAGAAATTCCACCAGCATGTCATCGCTGATGAATCCCAGCTTGATCAAAACGGTGCCGATCCGTTCCCCACCATGCTGTTGTTCTTCCAGGGCACGGGTGAGTTGCTCTGCTTCGATCAAGCCTTCCTGGAGTAACAGTTCCCCCAGTTTTTTGGCCACTCGTCCCACTCTCTCTTCAATAAAGCCTTGACAGCCGGAAAATCCCGGTTAATATGCGCTGCGCTTTCCGCTCGGAGAGCGCTTTATCCTATCAGAACTGGAGGTGGTTGTCATGATTTGTACAACCTTGAAGGCGGGAGCGGACTGTGCCTTCATGACGAAAGCTGGGTGTGGTTACAGCGGCGGTGCCTGTCAGCCGGTGGTGGAGCAGTGTGAAGGGTGCCACAAGGTGATGGAGTTGCCCTCTGGGAAGTTCTGCAGCAGTTATCCAAATCCTTTCAGCAAGTGGAGAAGCGGTCACTGCAATTTTGCGACCCATTCCAGGTGGGATCAGAACCAACAGCAAGCCAGGATCAATCCTCTCAAAGCTTCCAAGAGAAGTACCAAACGGAAGTAGGTGCGGCTGGTTTGTGAGAGCAGGCTTCCTGACTGCCAACTGGCGAAGCCATGCTCTCACCCGATCCCGCCGGTTGCGCCTGTTTTTCTCCACCGCGCCTGTCCATGGCGCCCCTGAATCCGTAACGGTCCCCTATTGATCGATCCAAAGTGTCATATTCCTGAGTTCGGCAATGGCTTTCTTGGTTACCGACCCTTTGAGGAAGCCCGAGATGCCAGTGGGCGGGGTGTGACCGAGGACAAGAATGCCGATGCCTTGCCGCCGGCAGTAATCAAGAATCTCGAACGCTACTTTCCCCTGGCTGGGAATGATGGCGAAGCGGATGCTCCCATCCAGGATTCCTTCCCGCTTTAGATGCTCATAAGACTCCTTGAGGAAGGGTTCCATGGGTCGGCCTTCAGGGGTTGCAAACCATCTTTCGAGCTCGCTGCTGACCTTTGCAGCGTCGCTGTGCAGCGGCTGAGAGATGTTGCGGGCGGCATGAAGCAGGGTAACGGTGGTGTGGGTACCAGTCAACATGAAGGCCGCGTGATCGGCGGCGCGCAACGATGCTTCTTCATCGGTAATGCAGATGGCTGCCTGGGAGACGTCGGTCGTGCCCTCGACAAGCCAGAGTGGACTTGCGAGACAATGGCGGAGCAGAGCATCGGTGGGATCATCCTCGAACAGCCCCGCCAGGGTAGTGGTAACCCGTTTCCGGATCAAGACCGCATCAGCCTTTTTCCAATCGGCCAGCAGACAGGCTTCTTTGGCTTTGCTCGCCTGCTTATCGAGAACGTGTTCGTGGATCAAATCGATTTGAAAGCCCTTTGCTACAAGAACTTTCTTCGCCCCCTCGAAAGCGCTTCTGATTTCCTGTTCGCGAGACTTCAGGAATTCCTGTTTCCTTTTCAGCTGTTCCCGGGAACCGCGTTGTTCACGAAAGGCAGGCGGCAGGGCCTGGGCAAAGTAACAGAGAACTAAGCCGATGCGATCTCGATCGGGGTAGAGCCGTTGCAGGAATTCGATCGGCCTCAGGGCTTCTTCGGTCCCGTCAATGGGAAACAACAGACATTTGGACAAGGATGTCATAGCATCAGTCCTTTTTCAACGCAGGGTATATGGTTTAGACACTTCATGCTGTTTTCCCACTTCGATGGCAATACCTTCCCAGCAGGGATCATTCAGCAGTTCCTGCGAGCTTCTGCGCACCAGCTCGGGGTGATTGTTCACTTCGCTCAGGTGGGCGAACAGGACGATTTGCAGGTCGCTATGATGCAGGCTCTGCAGCAGCTGGCACGATTCCGTGTTGGAGAGGTGCCCATGACGGCTGCGGATACGCTGCTTGAGAGGCAGGGGATAGGGGCCGTGGAACAGCAGCTCTGAATCATGGTTGGCTTCCAGGATCAGGCCATGACATCCCTGAAGCCGTGTTTTTACCAACTGTGTGGCCACCCCCAGATCGGTACAGATTCCCAGCCGGTGGGCCTTGTCGGCCACGACGAACCCGGCGGGGTCCTTGGCATCATGGGAAATGGAAAAGGGCTTGAGCTCGAGATCGCCCAGAGCAAAAGGCACTCCCGGCTGAAACAGTCTCACCATGGGCAAAGCCCCGATTTCCAGGGGCAGATTATCGAGGGTCCCTTGAGTGAGATACACAGGCAGGTCGAATCTTCGGCTCAAGGTTCCCAGCCCGCGCACGTGATCAGTGTGTTCGTGGCTGATGACAATGGCGTCGAGCTGGTTTGCAAGAGTGTCCGTCTCCTGGAGCCGCGCGTTCAGCTCTTTGGCGCTCAAGCCTGCGTCCACCAGGATTCTGGTCTTAGGCGAACTGACCAGGATTGCATTTCCCTTTGAACCGCTGGCCAGAACTTGAAAGAGGAGAGCCATCAGCTGTCACTCACGCACTCACTATCCCCTGTCAGCCTTTACCCGATGGGGAATGGTAACCTGGTTCTAACCAGCGGCTCAAAAGCCTGGCGACCTGCCCGACAGGCCTCATGCCCGGGCCGCACTGCACCAATCCGCCGGCACCGGACCAAAAAGCATGAGAGCGACCTGTGAAGGCTGGTACACTTCCTCAAACCACTGCTGCACCTCACTGGCGCTGACCCGGTCGATCTTCTGTTCGACTTCCTCGAATGAAATATAACGCCCGAACAGAAATTCGTTCTTGGCAAGGCGGGTCATTCGTGAATCGGTGCTTTCGGCATTGAGATACATGCTGCCCTTGAGGTACTCCTTGGCCCCCCGGATCTCCGCTTCCGAGATGGGTTCGCGGGCCAGCCTGGCAAGCTCTGCCCGAATGACTTCCAGGGTTTGCTCGACATCTCCGGCCGCAACTCCGGCGTAAATCCCGAACAAGCCGGTATCCTCATGGCTGTTGACGAATGAGTAGATCTGATAAGCCAGGCCGCGTTTTTCCCGGATTTCCTGGAACAGGCGACTGCTCATGCTGCTGCCGAGAATCACATTGAGCAAATGACAGCGGAAGCGATTATCGTCCGTTTGGGCAGGACCGTGCATGCCCATACAGACATGAACCTGTTCAAGTTCCTTGGGAATACCCTGCAGCTGGTAGTGATCCACGGGAGTTGCCCGCTTGAGCGAGTTTTCCGGATGGTTCAGGGTTTCGAGAGTGGGTGCCACCAGCTCGAGAAAATGGTGATGATCAAGATTGCCGGCAGCAGCCACGACGATTCGGTCCGGGTGAAACATGCGGGAGAGATAACGGAAGATACGTTCCCGCGAGATGCCCTCCACGGCTTCGGCCGTCCCGTAGATGGGAACTCCCAGAGGATTGTTCTGCCAGAACATTTCCTGAAAGAGGATGTGCACGTATTCATCCGGGGTATCCTCGATCATTCTGATTTCCTGCACAATGACCTGCTGCTCGCGGGCAATTTCCTCGGGGGCAAAGACCGAGTTGAGGAAGATATCGGTGAGGACATCGACCACCAGCGGCAGATGGGGGTACAGGACCTTGGCATGAAAGCAGACATTCTCCTTGGAGGTGAACGCGTTGGCGAAACCGCCAACGGCATCGAGTTCGCGAGCAATATCCTGAGCAGTCCGCTGCTGCGTACCCTTGAACAGCATGTGCTCAATGAAATGGGTGATCCCGCGTTCTTCCGGTTCTTCATCCCGTGACCCCACATTCACCCAGATACCGGTTGACACGGAATGAAAGTGTGGAATCCGCTCAGTCAGAACACGGATGCCATTGCTGAGGACGGTCTTCTGATACAACGTGGGCTCTCTTTCTACTCTTTGCCGCCTTCCGGCTTTTCCATGGCCGCCTTGCGGCTCAGGCGAATGCGTCCGTCCTTGTCGATCTCGATGACTTTGACGAGCACTTCGTCGCCTTCGTTGACCACGTCGGTGACTTTGCGCACCCGTTTGTGATCCAGCTGGGAGATATGAATCAACCCGTCAACGTTGGGCAGGATCTCCGCAAAGGCCCCGAAATCGGTGACCCTCACTACCCGCGCCATATAGAGCTGGCCGACTTCCGGTTCCTGGGTGATGCTCTTGATCTTGAGGATCGCTTTGTCACACGCTTCCTGATCCGGACTCATGACCACCACCCGGCCGGTGTCGTCGATATCGATCTTGGCCCCGGTCTCAGCGACGATGGCACGAATCACCTTGCCCCCCGGTCCAATCACATCGCGAATCTTGTCGGGATTGATCTGCAGGCTGACAACTCGTGGAGCATACGGGGAAAGTGTGGTGCGCGGTGCGGTGAGGACTTCCTTCATCTTGCCGAGGATGAAAATGCGACCGAGCCGGGCCTGTTCCAGGGCCTTGCGCATGATTTCCCGATCGATTCCCGCGATCTTGATATCCATCTGAAGGGCGGTGATCCCTTTTTCACTTCCGGTGACCTTGAAGTCCATATCTCCCAGATGATCCTCATCTCCCAGGATATCCGAGAGGATCACAATCTGGTCACCCTCTTTGATCAGACCCATGGCAACTCCCGCCACGGCATCGGTCAGGGGCACGCCAGCGTCCATGAGTGCCAGGGTGGCACCGCAGACGGTGGCCATGGAGCTCGACCCATTGGATTCCAGTACCTCCGACACGACCCTGATGGTGTAAGGGAATTCACCGTCCCGAGGCAGCACCGTCTTGACCGAACGTTCGGCCAGCGCTCCATGTCCGATATCCCGGCGGGAGGGACCTCGGGGGGGACGGACTTCACCCACCGAGTAGGGAGGGAAATTATAGTGGAGCATGAACGACTTGAACGTTTCACCGCCGAGCGCCTCGATTTTCTGCTCATCGGAGGAGGAGCCGAGGGTAACGACGGCGAGCACCTGGGTCTCTCCCCGGCGAAACATTGCCGAGCCATGGGTGCGTGGCAGAATCCCCACCTCGATGGTGATGGGACGAATCTCGTCGAAGCGGCGGCCGTCGATGCGGCGCTGCTCCATGACCATCATGCCCCGGACCGTTTCCTTTTCGAGATCCTCGAGCGCTCCTTCGATTTCCTTGGCGCGTTCCGGAAACTCGCTGGAAAGCTCCTCGATCACTCGCAGCTTGAGTGCTTTCTTCAGATCGCGGCGCCGCAGCTTTTCGGGCGTGGCTGCCACCTGGCGCATTTCGTCGGCTGCGGTTTTCTTCACGGCGGCGATCAGCAGCGGATCACTGACGACCTCCGGCGGGGCTTCCTTGATCGTCCCCATCATTCGCCGCAGTTCATCCTGCGCATCGAGAATGGGGAGAATGGCGCGATGAGCGGTATCGATAGCTTCCACCAGGTCCTCTTCTGAAACGAAGCGGGTGCCGCCTTCCACCATCACCACGGCGTCGCGGCTGCCAGCCACAACCACATTCATATCGCTATCTTCCAACTGCTTGAGGCTGGGATTGATAATAAAGTCACCGTTGATACGTCCTACCCGGACTGCCGCGATGGGGCCCTGGAAGGGGATGGGCGAAATGTGGAGCGCTGCCGAAGCGCCCGTCATGGCAACCACGTCGGGTTCGTTCTCGGTATCCACGGAGAGCACCGTGGCGATGACTTGCGTTTCCAGGGCGTATCCCTTGGGAAAGAGCGGGCGGATGGGACGGTCGATGAGGCGCGAAGTGAGGGTCTCCTTTTCGCTGGGACGACCGATTTCCCGGCGGAAAAAGCCCCCCGGAATACGCCCTGCCGCATAGCTCATCTCATGATAATCGACCATCAGGGGGAGAAAATCGATGCCCTCCCTCCCCCGATCCTCTTTGGTGGCGGCGACCAGCACCATGGTGTCGCCGTAGCGCATCATCACTGACCCACTGGCCTGCTGCGCCATATGGCCGCATTCAAGGGTCATCACGCGTCCACCCACTGCTACTTCTACTGTGTGCTTCATAGGCAATTCCATACACCTCCGGTGTATCTGTCGAACCCTCAAAGAGGTGGTCCAACAGAGGAAAAGGAACGATTAACGGCGCAGCCCCAGGCGCTCGACCACCGTGTTGTACCGGTCAATATTCTTCTTTTTGAGGTAGTTCAAGAGCTGGCGGCGCTGTCCCACCAGTTTTAGAAGCCCACGACGCGAGTGATGGTCTTTCTGATGGGTCTTAAAATGTTCCGTAAGATAGGTAATCCGCTCGCTCAGAAGCGCAATCTGCACCTCGGGAGAGCCCGTGTCTGAGGGATGGACTTTGAAGTCGTCGATGATGCTCTTTTTCCTGTCAGGGGTCATTACCACGGATCATCCTCCTTTGTTTTATGACAATAGCGTGTGATCTCTGGTGTCCGCTCCAAAGACACGCAATTGACGCTGTTTTTGACCATTCTCACGGGGCCACCACAGGGCCACCAGTTCATTGTTGCCGGTTGCCAGGCGAACGGGGTTGGTTTGCCCGGCAAAGCGCTGTTGGAGCTCGCTCTCCAACCCTGGGTCCAGTTGCCCATTCTGTAGCCGCTTGACTCTTTCCGGAGCATCGACGCGGATCAACGGCAAATGGCCCAGGGCCTGGTTCATGCTGATGACTCGCTCCTGCCAGCGGGCCTTTTCTCGAGCCTCGCGCAGCCCTTCTAGCGAGACGGCCTGATCGATCACAAAAGGACCGCTGGCAAGGCGCCGCAGTTGATTCACGTAGGCGCCGCATTGGAGGGTCTTCCCAATATCGGCTGCCAATTGCCGAATGTAGGTGCCCTTGGAACAGTGGACTTCCAGGATGGCCTCCGGCCAGCGATATGCCAGCAGTCTAAGGCCGTGGATGGTCACCTTGCGCCGGGGCCGGGGGATAGCGATCCCCTTGCGGCTCCATGCGTAGAGTCGCCGGCCCCCCACTCTGACAGCTGCGTACCGGGGAACCTGCTGTTCATGGGTGCCGCGGAAGCAGGCAAGACACTCCTCCAGAACCGCTTTCGAAGGGGGAGGGCCATCGTAGACCGCTGCGATGGTGCCCGTCCGATCCAGGGTGTCCGACTCGAATCCGAACCGGATGGTGAACCGGTACCTCTTGTCCTGTTCGAGCAATTGATCAGCGATACGGGTAGCACGATTCAGGCAGAGTACCAGTACGCCCGTGGCAAAAGGATCCAGCGTCCCGCAATGACCGACCCGGTTCAGGCCCAACAATTTTTTGACTTCCTTGACAACGCTGAAAGAGGTGCAGTTCTCTGGTTTATCCAAGACCAGAATGCCGCTCACGGACGAAAGCGGGGCGGCGGGACACCGGATGCGGTCTGAAGACGGAGGCATGCAGTGTAACATCAGCTCTTCTCACCCGAATCCGCGAGATAGCTCAGTGCCTCGCTGGTACAACGGGACCGGACCGCCGCCAGAGTCCCTTCAGTTTCAAAAGCGGCCGCATGGCGATGCCCCCCCCCACCCCGTCTCCGGGCGAAGGCGGCCACATCGGTAGTGCCTTTGGAACGCAGGCTGACGTGGATTTTGCCATTGGTTCCTTCGCGGAACAGGATGGCCATCGCCACCGTTCTGACGGAGCGCAGGAAGTTGATGAAGCCCTCCGCGTCGGAAGGGCTCGACCCCGTTTCGGAGAACATTCCCTGACTGATCTCGGCGGTTGCCAACCGGTCCTCTCCATAGAAGGAAAGCGTCGCCAGCATCCTGGCCAGCAGACGCAGACTCTGTACCGAGGTCGAGTCGTAGACCTGTTCTGCAATGAATGCAGGGTGGGCGCCAGCCGCCACTAGGCGAGCGGCAATATCGAGTACCCGCTGGTTGGTGTTGGAAAAGCGAAAAGCCCCCGAATCGGCGAGAATGCCGGTATAGAGGGTCGTGGCCAGGTCGCCGTCAATGCCAAGGGAGAGCCTGTGACTCAGGTCGTAGAGCATTTCACAGGTACTGCTCGCTCCAGCGTCGTTCCAGAAAATATTGCCAAAGCTCTCATGGCTGACATGATGATCGATGCCAATCAGAAAAGGAACCTGAGTGATGGCCTCCGCGAGCGCCGTTCCGACACGCCCAAAATCGCCGCAATCCACGAGGATGGCCACTTCGTATCGGGACGGCTGAGAAACCCGATCGCGAATCGTTTCCACCAGGGGGAGGAAGCGGTAGGCCATGGGTACCGGGTCGTTGCAGTAGGCATCGGCCTGTTTGCCCAGTTGACGCAGCATCTTCGTCATGGCCAGGACGGAACCGACAGCGTCGCCATCCGGCCGAATATGAGTGGCAACCAGAAAGCGCTGGTTGAACTGGATCGCGTGGACTATTTCCTGAATCATGTCACTCGTCGGGTTGCTCATCCTGCTGCACGTCCTTCAGCAAACGTTCAATCTTGTCTCCATAATCGAAGGATGCATCGTACTGGAATGAAAGCTGCGGTACGAACCTCATATGGAGACGCCCAGCCAGTTCCCGGCGAAGAAATCCGCTCGCCTTATCAAGTCCCGCCGCGGCATTGTCCTTGTCGGAAGCTGCCTGTGACCCCATAACGCAGTAGAACACTCTGGCGTGTTGGAGATCTCCCGATACATTAACCCCGGTGATGGTTACCCCAGCGACGCGCGGGTCCTTGACTCGCCGCAGCAGCAGATCGGCAAGTTCCTTCTTGATCAAGTCGGCAATACGATCGGATCTCTTGCAAGCGCTGATCATCAATTCATTCCCCGGCTGCCGAGAGGGATCAATTCGATTTCATGAGCCACCAAGTCGGCCAGATTGAGAGAATCCATGTACTCGATGAGGTGATCGAGAACGGCGTTCAGCAGTCGGCCGTCGTTCCCGACCACGGCCGCTCCCAAGGTGGCCCGCTGGTGCAGGTCCTGATCCTCGACTTCCGCGATCGCAGCATGGAAGCGATGGCGGCTCTTTTCCACAAGACTCTTGACCACCCGGCGCTTCTCTTTGAGCGACTGGTTGCCATGAAGCCTGAATTGGATGCGTGCGATCCCCACGGTCATGATTGGCTCTTGGCTCTTGGTCGTTGGGTGGAGGGTCCCGCTGCCGCCCCCGTCAACTCACAATTCTCCACGCCTTACTCCTCACGCCTGACCTCTCAGCATTCTTTCCTTACCCCTCGGTTTCCAGCACCGGCTTGATTTCTTTCAGTTCATAGACCTCGAGCAGGTCGTTGATCTTGATGTCGTTGAAGTTCTCAATGGCAATGCCGCACTCAAAGCCTGCTTTGACTTCCTTGACATCGTCTTTAATGCGCCGCAGAGAACCGATTTTGCCGTCGTAAAGGACCACTTGATCCCGCAGGACGCGCGCCCGCGCCCCTCTTTCCACACGTCCGTCGAGAACATAGCAGCCGGCAATGGTGCCGACTTTGGGGACATGAAAGGTCTGGCGGACATCGGCTCGACCGAGCACATTCTCCTGGTAGACGGGTTCGAGCATGCCGACCATGGCATCCTTGATATCGTTCAGCAGCTGGTAGATGATGTCATAGTAGCGCAGGTCCACCCGCTCCTGTTCGGCCAGTTCCTGAACCTTGGCATCGGCGCGCACATTGAAGCCTATGATGATGGCTTTGGAGGCCGAGGCGAGCATCACGTCCGTTTCGGTAATGGCGCCCGTGGCATTGTGGATCAGGTTGATTTTCACTTCCGAGGTGGACAGCTGTAGCAGGGAGTCGCTGATTGCCTCCTGCGAACCGTGGACATCGGTTTTCAGGATGATGGGAAGCTCCTTGATTTCGCCTTCCTTGATCTGATCGTAGAGGTTTTCCAGGCTCACCTTGGTGGTACGGGACAGTTCCTTCTCGCGGAGCTTCACCAGGCGGTGTTCGGCTACCATTTTCGCCTGTTTGTCGTCGGTGATGACGATGAAATCATCCCCCGCATTGGGCACTCCGGAGAGCCCGAGCACTTCCACGGGCATGGAGGGGCCTGCCTCTTGAAGCTTTTGCCCGACATCACCAAAGATGTTGCGCACGCGCCCCGAGTAGACACCGCACACATAAACATCGCCAGCCCGCAGAGTCCCTTCCTGAATGAGGATGGTAGCGACGGGGCCACGGCCCTTGTCCAGTTTGGCCTCAATCACGCGACCTCGAGCCGGCTTGTTGGGGCTGGCCTTCAGTTCCATAATCTCCGCCTGCAGCAGGACCAGCTCGAGGAGTTCGTCAATACCCGTGCGCTGCTTGGCGGATATCCCAATCATCGCGGTATCGCCCCCCCATTCTTCCGGGATCAGCCCTTGTTCGGCAAGCCCCCGCTTCACCCGGTCAACATTGGCACTGGCTTTGTCGATCTTATTGATGGCCACGATAATGGGGACCTGTGCGGCTTTAGCGTGGTTGATCGCCTCGATGGTCTGTTGCATTACGCCGTCATCCGCTGCCACTATCAGAATGACGATATCGGTCACCTTGGCACCACGCGCCCGCATGGAGGTGAAAGCTTCATGGCCGGGGGTATCGAGGAAGACCACATCGCCATTGGCCAGTCGGACATAATAAGCACCGATGTGCTGCGTGATTCCGCCCGCTTCCCCGTCGATGACCTTGCTGTCGCGGATTGCGTCTAGCAGTGACGTCTTACCGTGATCGACGTGCCCCATCACGGTCACCACCGGCGGCCTCAGAACCATATCCTCAGGCCTGCTTTCCTGAATCTGGAGGATTTCCTCCTCCTCGAAACTCACACTTTCGACCTCGAAATCGAATTCCGCCGCCAGCAGTCCCGCCGTGTCAAAGTCCATGGCTTGGTTGATGTTGGCCGGGAGCCCCAGGAGGAGAAGCTTTTTCAAGACCTCGGCCGCTTTCACGCCCATCTGTTTGGCCAGGTTTGCGACGGTTATGGCTTCGTCGATCTTGATCCGGCGCTTGCCGACTTTCGGGGCGGCTGGTTCCGGACGGAGCGCGTCCCTCGCGGCAGGGAACCGATCGCGCTCGCGGAGCCGTCCCCGGTCTGCCTGCGCCGCCAGTTCCTTTTTGGAATAGAGGTCCTCTCGCTCGACCACCTCCTTCCGACCGACCGCGCGGCGCTTCCGATCAGCGGCTTCACGATCGAATTCTTCCGGCTTGACTTTCCTTTTCCGAGCGACTTCCTTGACATCAGGCTCTTCGGCTTTCACCTGCAGCCGTACGGCAATTGGAGGTGGTTCGGGTTCTTCTTCTGCCTCCTCTTCGGGGATGATTTCTGGGAGCCTGATGATTCGCGCCGGCTCCTCCTTGCGGACCTTTTTGCGCCGTCGTTTCTTTCCCTTCTTGGCCTTGCCCTTCTCTCCTTCCTCCTCTTCCTCCTCGGCTCCTTCCTCGGGGGGCAGAGGGACGGGTACGGAAGGAGGCTGCAGGTCGGTAGGAGCGGGAATAGCCTCCGCCGGTACCATGGTACTTACCTGGCTTGCTGCTGCTTGAGGGGGTTCCGCGACCGCTTCGTGGGGGAAGGGCGGTCCGCTCTCGAGAACGGTGGGAGGAGGCGTCTCGTCTTTTATCGGTGCTTCGAATTCGGCAACGGCGGGAGGGGGCTCAGGCGACGGGACCTCCAGGCTGGGAGTACTCTCAGAAATGGCCGACGGCTCGACGGTGACATCACTTTCGGGTGGTGTTTCAGGAACTGGCGAAGGTTCAAGGACCGCTGCTTCAGGAAGGTGCGGGATGGTTCCGCCACCCTCTTGAGGTGTTGGTTGAAGGACCTCGACTGCAACGACAGGGTCTTCGGCGGCCCCTTCAACAGGTGCCTCCGTAACCGGTTCTTCTTCCGACAGCCGCTTGCGCCGCCGAATGACGGCTCTGCCAATTCGCGTCTTTTCGACGGTCTCCGCCTTGGCTTCGGCAAATTGCTGTCGTACCTTCTGCACCGTCGCTTCAGTCAAGGTGCTCATGTGGTTCTTCACCTGAATCCCCAGCTTAAGAATCCTGTCGATGAGATCCTTGTTGTTCAAGTTCAGTTCCTTTGCAAGTTCATGCACCCTCATTCGTGTCATGAAGTCCTCTCCCCTTATCCTTTACTTTCCTTCTTGCCGCGATTCCGTGTCGAGCCTACCCCGTAGCATCCCTACGCCGCCTACGGAGATTAATTGGAATCAACGGCTAATGCCTTCTGCTAAGCCCTTCGCTTGGTTCCGGAAAGCCTTCTGGACCCGCCTCGAGCAGCTCAGGTGAGGCAGGCAGCCTGGGCAGCAGTACCCTCCTCGTCCCGCCATGCGTTGTTCAGGATCGAGCACAAGGGTCGCATCCAATGGGCTAAGAGCGATTCTCAGCAGTGCAGACTTGGCATCCTTCTTGCCGCAAACCAGACACGTACGCAGGGGTATGTGAACATTATGCGCCAATCTCATCTCCCTTAGGGTGCTCTTCTGGCGCTTGATCCTCCATTTTCAGGGCTTCGTGGACTTCTTCCTCCTCACGGGCCGGGGGAACTGCTGCCTCTTCAGGGCTTTCAAGGTCGGCAGCCTCCTCCGTGGCAGCGAGTAGGGCTGCTTCTGCCACCATGATTTCCAAAGTCGCCGGGGAAATGTGGGTCAGTTCTTCCAGCTCTGCAAGATTTGCTTCCGCGAATTCGGCCACCGAAGTGAAGCCCGCGTCATAGAGGCGGTCGGCCATCTCTTCGGTGAGGCCGGACAGACGCAATAGGGACTGATATCCAGCCTGTTTCTGGCGGTTGTAGCGCCCCTCGCTTTTGACATCAATCCGCCAGTTGGTGAGTTTAGAGGCGAGGCGCACGTTCTGCCCCCGCTTACCGATGGCCAGCGAGAGCTGGTCGTCCGGGACGATCACTTCCATGTTGCGATTGGACTGGTCGATGATCACCTTGGAGATGATCGCCGGCGCCAGGGCATTGACCACGAATTTGGCTGGGTCCATATTCCAGGGGATGATGTCGATTCTTTCGCCGCGCAGTTCCTGGACCACATTCTGGACGCGGGATCCTTTCATGCCAACACAGGCTCCAACCGGATCAACATCGGGATTCTTGGATATGACGGCAATCTTTGCGCGGGAACCGGGTTCGCGGGCAGCATTGATGATGCTAACGACCCCGTCTCCAATCTCAGGCACTTCGAAGAGGAACAGTTTGATCAGAAAATGAGGATGGGTGCGGCTCAGGATTACCTGAGGACCCTTACTGATCTTCTTCACCTCCAAAACGAACGCGCGAATTCGATCGCCCTGGCGAAAGATCTCTCTGGGAATCTGCTCCTTGGAGGGCAGCACTGCCTCCGCCTGACCGAGATTGACAATGATTCCGGATCTGTCTGCTCGCTGCACAATGCCGTTTACAATATCCCCTTTGCGCCCCTTAAACTCCTCGTAGACCACCTCCCGCTCGGCATCCTTCATCTTCTGAATGATCACCTGCTTGGCTGATTGGGCAGCAATGCGCCCGAGCGTGTCCGTGTCCATCCGCACGCCGAGTTCATCGCCCACCAGGGCTTCGGGGTCCATTTGGAGCGCCTCTTCCAGCGAAATCTGCTTTTCCGGGTCCGTCACCTCGACCGCAACTTCCTTGAACAGGAAGGCCTCAAGTTCACCAAATTCTTCATTGAAGGTAACGTCGAGGTCGAGCTTCCCCCCGTGTTTCTTCTTGATCGCCGATTTGATGGCTTCTTCCAGGGTGTGAATCAAGGTTTGCCGGTCGATGCCTTTCTCCCGACTCACTTGATCGATTAAACGCTTGAGATCGGCATTCATGGTTCTCGGTCTCCTCGTCCGTGTTGCTGACAGACTCGGTGCAACACAAAAAGCAGCTCGTCCAAAGGTCTATGCCTTGAGCGATTCAAAGTAGCGCAGCCGAGCACGTTCCACCTGGTTGAGCGGGATGTCGAAGGGATGACCGTCACAGTCAACCGTGATCCCTTCCGGTCGGGCGTCGGTCAGCCTGCCTTTGAATTTGCGCCGGTTGTGGATGAACGTACCGGTTCGCACGTCGACGATCCTGCCGATACAGTGTTGAAAATGCTCCCACCTGCGGAGTGGCCGGTTCAGTCCCGGTGACGAGACCTCCAGGTGGTAGGGATTGGCTATGGGGTCGGCAACATCCAGAAGGTCTCCCACTACCCGGCTTATGCGGGCACAATCATCCACCGTGATGCCGTCCTCCTGGTCAATAAACAAACGTAACACCCATCCCTGCGATTCACGCCGGTATTCAACCTCGATCAGCTCCATCCCTTCAGCGCCAATAACCGGTTCGACGAGTTGCCAGAGTTGCGCAACGAGCGCGATGGTCTTGTGTGGCTCTTCACTCATGGACACCTTGCTCCGAACCCCTGTCACCAACCACCAAAAACAAAAAAAGCGGGTAACGTACCCACTTCTGTTAGTAGACGCGACGATTATCTAGGCCCGACTTCTTCTGGGTTCTCTTTTAGTAAGAGTCTATATAATAGTCCTGACATCCACTAATCGAAGTAAGCTTACTGCTGTCCGATCTCTCAGCCAACAGCTACCTCAAAAAGGGAAGCCTTCTTTACAGAAGGAGTATTCTCAGAATTGGAGCGGGCAACGGGATTCGAACCCGCGACCCCAAGCTTGGGAAGCTTGTGCTCTACCACCTGAGCTACACCCGCTCGCAAACCCTCAAGACGGTGGAAGCTTAAAGGAGCGGACCGCTGAAGTCAAGTCTAAAGTTCTTCCTGGCGGGCTCATAAACCAAAGGAATATGAAACCTTAGCGGGATCACCGCAATGACTGCATGGTGAACACCAAGTCGGCCCACAGCCACCGTCCGGAATTTCGGTAATTCCAAACCCAAATTTCCGGTAGTATCGGCAGGTGCAGCAATCCGGCAGGAACTCGGCCGGTCAGGTTCGAACGATGCCCGAAAAGACCGCGATCTCCAGGACCGCAGCGTGATTTCGTCGGCCTGCTCACACCACCATTGAATGACGTTCCGGATTTGGGTAAGGGAGCCGAACAGGAAATAGATGCCTTTCGCTACCGCCAGCGAACCCAGGATCAGGAAAAGCGGCACTATTTCCCCTGCGCGAAAGAAGCAGCGAGAAACAACAGGCCGAGCGCCAAAGGCGCTAAGGCGCTGTCGCCATCAACCGGATGTTGGCTTTCTCGAAATGCCCCGCAAGATGGCTCCTGACCTTTCCGGTATAAAGGATCAGCACCACGCCGGCCGCCATCCACAGCAGGGAAAAAACCATGATGACTACTTTCATTGAAGCGCCTGAAGCGCCTCCCTCGCTTATCGGTTTTCTCGATCATCCAGCCCCTCTGCGAAACCCGCTGCCGGAAACTCGAAAGCCCCAATCCGCCGGACGGGGAAAGGGTCTCACCAAGCCGGAAGCCAAAGCTATGGTCAGGACCTGGTCAATTGTCGATACTTGATGCGATGTGGCTGATCGGCAGCAGCACCGAGGCGAGCTTTGCGGTCGGCCTCATATTCGGAGTAGTTGCCGTCGAACCAGACGACCGTGCTCTCTCCCTCGAAGGCAAGGATGTGCGTTGCAATGCGGTCGAGAAACCAGCGGTCGTGGCTGATGACCAAGGCACAGCCGGCAAAATTCTCGAGGGCGTCTTCGAGAGCCCGCATCGTATTCACATCGAGGTCGTTGGTGGGCTCGTCGAGCAGGATCACGTTGGCGCCTTCTTTGAGGATTCTGGCCAGGTGTACGCGGTTACGCTCACCTCCCGAGAGCACGCCGACCTTCTTCTGCTGGTCGGATCCCGAGAAGTTGAACCGCGCCACGTAAGCGCGCGAATTCACTGTTCGGCTTCCCAGTTCGATAGTCGGACTGCCATCCGAAATGACCTCCCAGATGGTCTTGTCGGGGTCGAGTCGGGCGCGGCTCTGTTCAACATAGGCGAGCTTGACCGTCTCGCCCAGCCTGATGGTTCCCGAATCAGGCTGTTCTTCGCCGGCGATCATCCGGAAAAGGGTGGTCTTGCCGGCACCGTTGGGACCTATGATGCCAATGATGCCGCCGGGCGGCAGGGAGAAGGTCATGTTCTCTATCAGGAGCCGATCGCCGTAGGCTTTACCCACTCGGTCGGCCTCGATCACCACTTTTCCCAGCCGCGGCCCGGGTGGAATATAAATCTCGAGCTCCCGAGCCTGTTTCTCGTGGTCCTTTCGCAGCAATGTCTCGTAAGCGTTGATGCGCGCCTTGGCCTTGGCATGCCGTCCTTTGGGCGACATCCTGATCCACTCGAGCTCGCGCTCCAGGGTTTTCTGACGTTCGGTTTCGCTCTTTTCCTCCTGCTGCAAACGGGTTCGCTTCTGTTCAAGCCATGAAGAGTAGTTGCCTTTCCACGGAATCCCGTGGCCCCGGTCCAGCTCGAGAATCCAGCCGGCGACGTTATCAAGGAAGTAGCGGTCGTGAGTGACGGCAATCACCGTCCCGGGATAGCGCTGCAGGTGGTGTTCGAGCCAGGCGACCGATTCGGCATCGAGGTGGTTGGTGGGCTCATCCAGGAGCAAGATGTCAGGCGCCTGCAGCAGGAGGCGACAGAGCGCCACCCGCCGCTTTTCGCCACCGGAAAGTTGCTTAACGGGGGTATCGCCCGACGGGCAGCGAAGGGCGTCCATAGCCATTTCCAGCCGCGAATCCAGATCCCAGGCATCGAGGGTATCGAGCTTTTCCTGGACTTCCCCCTGGCGCGCGATCAGCCGCTCCATCTCGCTGTCAGCCATCGGTTCTGCAAAGGCCTCGTTGATTCGATTGAATTCGTTCAGCAAATCGACAACGCTTTGAACCCCCTCCTCGACGATTTCGCGCACCGTCTTGGATTCCTCCAACACCGGTTCCTGTTCAAGAAAACCGATGGTATGGCCGGGCGAGAGGACGGTTTCACCGTTGAAGTCCTTGTCCACGCCCGCCAGGATGCGCAGCAGAGAGCTTTTGCCTGCGCCGTTGAGGCCCAGCACGCCGATCTTGGCACCGTAGAAATAGGAAAGGTAGATATCCTTGAGGATTGGCCGCTTATCATAAT